>NZ_JBHVXZ010000162.1:0-18244 GCF_042881395.1 Amycolatopsis sp. NPDC058278
ACTACACCGTCGTGCCCGGCGCCCGCCCGCACCGTCCCCCGCACCCACCCGGGGGTCGCCGCCCCGGCGCGCCGGGCCACGACAAGGCTCCGGTCGACCAGCCTGCCGACGAGATCCGCGACCGCGCCGACGCCGTGCTCCGGGTTGAGCGCCGCGACGGCGCCGAGGTCGAACCCGCCGACGAACACCCCCAGCCGGCGGAACAGCAAGCGCTCGTCGCCGTCCAGCAATCCGAGGCTCCAGCCGAGCACCTCACGCAGCGAGTGGTGCCGTCGATCCGGGCCACGGCCGCCGGAGATCAACCGCAGCAGGTCATCCAGCGCGGCACGAACTCCGTCCACGCCCAGCGACGCGGACCGGGCGGCCACCAGCTCGATCGCCAACGGCATCCCGTCGAGCGCCGCGCACAGCCCCTCGACCGCCGCCGGTTCGGCGACGAGATCGGGATCGGCGGCGCGTGCGCGGTCCAGGAAGAGCCGTTGTGACTCGGCACCGAGTGGCGGCACCTGGACGAGCCGCTCTCCGGGAATGGCAAGCCGTTCGCGGCTGGTCGCCAAGATCGTCGTGTGCGGACACATCTGGAGGATCCGCGCGATCAGCGCACCCACTTCGGCGATGACGTGCTCACAGTTGTCCAGCACCAGCAGAGCGCGCTCCGTCCGCAGCCGGTCGATCACCGCGTCGGCCGGCGTGCCCGGCGGCTTTTCGACGACGCCGAGAACCTGAGCCACCGCCTCGCCGACACCGCCGGCGCGCACCGGCACAAGATCGACGAACGCGGCGTCGGTGTCCAAGCTCCCGGCAACCTCGACGGCCAACCGGGTCTTGCCCATCCCGCCGGCCCCGACCAGGCTCACCAGCCGCGCGCCGTCAAGCGCCGCGGACACCGTGGCACGCTCGTGCTCACGTCCGACGAACGACGTCGGGAACACCGGCAGTCCCGAGCCCCCGGCCGGCGTATCCGCGAGTGCCGCCAGTGTCCGGCGGTCGGGTACACCGGCCTTGCGCAGCAGAGAAGCCACGTGGCTTTCCACGGTACGCACCGACAGGTGCAGGCGGGCAGCGATCTGCGCGTTCGACTGATGGCCGCGGATCGCCGCCAGCACCTCGGCCTCTCGCGCGGAAACCCGCTCCCGCCACTCCACCCGGCCACTCTAGTGTGCACACCCTTGCCACAGCCGACCGCGACGGACGGCCGTGGGCCTCCCCGGTGTACTACACCCCCGACAGCGGCAGGGATTCCCGAACGGGCGGACTCACCCAGCGGCAGCTCCTCGCACTCACAGCCCCGGTAGTACCGGACCTGGCGAGACTGGCCGGCAAGCCGCTCCCATCCTGCGCGGCCCGCTTGTTCATCGAGCTCACTCAGCAACGTCGCCGCGTACACCCGGCCTTCCTGATCGCAGCCTCCGCCTTCGACCGCCCACACCCGCTGCGGATGCCGACGACCGGCGGCCAGCATGCGCCGATAGCCGTCCTGATCGGTCCCGAACCGCCCGGTGTGCAGCACGTGCTCACGTTCGTCGATGATCTCGATGGTGGCGGACCGCTTGTGGGTATCCACACCGATGATCACTGATACCACTGTCTTCTCCTCGCCATACCGGGATGGGTATCGGGCGAGGTGGGCAACGCTACTTCGAGCTGAGCAGACCCCTCTTGAGCCACACCCCGCCACGGTGTTCGACGGGTAGCACGCCATGTGAGAGCCACACCCGACAGCGTGGTGGGCAGCCGATGAGAGAGCCACCCGTCGAACACCTCGACCAAGCCTGGACCGGCATCGGTCGTACCGCCATCCAACAAGTAGCCGATGTGCGGACGTGGCGCCGCGTTTGGCGGACAGACATCGCGGCCGGTGCCGGGTCGCGTCAGGCGTAGGGCTCCCACGTCAGGACGCCGGCTTTGGTATCGCCGGATACCGTACGTACCCAGGCGAGTTCCGCGGAGATGGTGGCCTGCAGGTACTCGTGCTCGAGCAGGTGCAGGCGAGGAACACCGTGCTCCCGTGAGGCGGCAAGCACCGCCTCCGTCTCGGTCAGCCGCCGTTGCAGCACCTTGGCGCGCAGCTCCAGCTGCGTGCGTGCGTCCTGGGGGCTGAGCAGGTGCAGAAAGGACACCACGGCGGGGAACAAGGGAAACTCCTGCTCCGGAGCGGCCACGCTGGTGCGCAGGCCGGCCAGCAGCGACTCCCGGCCGTGCGCCGTGAGCTCGTAGACGGTGCGTTCGGGGTGGCGCGCACCGCGCTCGACGGCGCGAACCCGGATCAGCTCGTCGCGCGTCAACCGGTCGATCGAGGCGTGGAGCCCGGATCGGTTGCGCACGTTGACGACGATGCCGATGCCGCGCTCCTTCATCAACTGCTGCATCCGGTAGGCGTGCATCGGTTCTTCGGCCAACAGCGCCAGAACAGCGATCGCGAGGGGAGACAGTTGCCCACGAGTTGCCATAGTACGTACTATACTAGTCCAGTAGGTACTAGCCGTACCTGGTGCATGCGCCGAATACGGCGGCACAGGCTGCACCATTCGACGACTGGAGGAAGCCCGATGTCATCCGTTGCGCAGCGGCCGCCGAAGGCCCGGATGGGCGGCGTGCTCTCCGCGGTGCTTGAGATCGCCCTGTCCGTCGGCGGTTACTACTTGTTACGCGCCTTCGATATCGGCGTCTTCTGGGCGCTCACGGTGCCGGCCCTGGCCGTCGCCCTCGTCACGACGGTCGTCACGGTCCGCCGTCGACGGATCGACTTGGTCGGCCTCCTGGTTCTCTGCGAGATCGCGGTGACGATCACGGTCTCGCTGGCGACGCTCAGCCCCCTGGTAGCCGCACTGCGCGAGGCGGCGTACATCCTCATCGCCGGCGTCTTCTGCCTCGTCACACTGGTCTACCGAACGCCCCTCGCCCACACGAGCACGACGTCCATCGCGACGTTCGGGGACCCGAAACGAGAGCAGGCCTTCGAACGCGCGTGGCGAGAGATACCCGAATATCGCCTGTCGCAAAGACTGCTCACCGCCTCGATCGGCCTGATCATGGTCGCCGCGAGCATCAGCAAGGCAGCCGTCCTGCTCTCGGCTTCCGGCGACGGCATCGCACACGCCGTCGACCTCTGCAACATCCTCACCTTCGTGATGCTCGCAACGCTGGTCGTCGTGAGCGGAATACTCATCCAGCGTCCCCGAAAGATCATCGAGCGCATCCTCAGCCAAACCTAGCCCGTCGTCGCGCTGATTCTCACTGGGCCGGGCGTGGATGCGCAGCCGGAACGCCCTCTTCTGCCGCGAGTCGGTCGACGACGAGCGGACGGGTGCGCTCATCCGGACGAGCCGTTGTTCCTCCTTGCTCCAGATGAGCGGAGTGCCGCGATCATGGCCACGTCTGGGCGAGCCTGTGGAACGTCTCCGGATCGCTGTGCACCGGCACCACGCAGAGCAGGTGGCCACCGGGCGCGCGCAGCGTGTGACACTCCAGCCAGCGCGAAACCGGCTTCGCGCCCAGAGCTGCCAGACGGGCCACCTCCGCCGCCACGTCATCAGTCTCGATATCGACGTGATACCGGGGCTCGTCGTCGACCGCCTGGATGTCGACGATCAACCCGGGAATGGCACCGTCCAGAGCCGTGAACTGTTCCTCGCCCGCCACGGAACGCGCCGGAACTCCCAACGCGGCAGACCAGAAATCGGCTGCCGAACCGGCTTCCGCGGCAGGCGTGTCGATGAAGATCCCGAACAGCCGACTGCGATGCACGGCGTGAGACTATCCGACCGTGGCGCCGGACCACAGCTCAGCTCCGCGAGACACCATGGCACGATAGGAACAAGCAACCCACAACCGCTCGACATCCGGTCATGCCGCCGAGCGCGTTGATGCGGGAACCCCGACACCGACGCACCGAGGACCGCCGGCACGCACTGGACGCGGTGAAGGCATTCGACGCCGCCTACGGAGCGAAGTTCGGCAAAGCCACGGCCAAGGTCACCGACGATATTGAGGAGCTACTGGCCTTCTACGACTACCCAGCCGAGCACTGGGTGCCTCTACGCACCACCAATCCCATCGAGTCCACCTTCTCCACCGTGCGGCATCGAACCAAGGTCACCAAGGGACCGGGCTCCCGCGCCGCCGGCCTCGCGATGGCGTTCAAGCTCATCGAGTCCGCCCAAGCCCGCCGGCGTGCGGTCAACGCACCCCACCTCGTCGCTCTCGTCCGCGCCGGCACTCGCTTCGAAGCGGGCAACCTGGTCGAACGACCCGGCGAACACGTCCCGCCCACCGCAGCCTGAAGATCTTCATCTACAGGTCTTGACTATTTCCCTCTCCGGGGTGCGGCTTTCTGCGTCAGGGGGTTGATCACAGCAACGTGCTGCTGAGCACTTCGTGTAGTCGTGCGGCGAAGGCTCGGGGCCGGAACACGCCGCCGTTGTGGCCGCCGGGGAACTCCACGTATGGCGTGCCGAGTTCCTCGGCGAGCAGGCGGGCGCAGTGGTGAGCCCAGATGTGGGCCGAGGTCTGGCCGACGGCGGGCACGATGCGGGTGGGTGCGGCCTTCAGTGCTGCGATGTCCAGTTGGTGGCGGCGCACTGCCGGTGCGTCGTGGGTCAGGAAGAACTCCAGGTTCGGCAGCCGTTCCGGGCCGGGCGGCGTGGCCGCCGCGTCGGGCTCGCGATCGGCAGGGTCGATGCCGGCAAAGGTCGCGAACTTGCGCAGCGCTGGGAAGGCGCCCTCTGCCTGGTGGATGTCCTCGGCTTCCCGCTGGTCCTGCCGGGCGCGAGTGCGCTCGGGTTCGGGGAGGAGCTGGGTGGCGGGCGGTTCGTGCGCGACCAGGGTGCTGACCAGCTCAGGGTGCCGGGACACCAGTTCCAGCGAGATCAGGGCGCCGATGCTGCTGCCGTAGACGAAAGCGGGCTCCGTCGTCAGGGCGGCGAGCAGGTGATGGACATCCTCGGCATGGGTGGTGATCGTCGGAGACTGCGCCGGGTCGTGGATCGTGCTCTCGGACAGGCCGCGGCGGTCGTAGGTGACCACGGTGTAGGTGTCGGCGAGCCGGGCGGCGAGGTCGTCGCCGGCGGCAGCGTCTCCATCGCCGCCTGCGACCAGCAGGAGGAGCGGCCCGCTGCCGCGTTGCAGATACCGGAGCCGCGCTCCGGGGACGTCGAGAGCCGTCGAGACCGTCATGGAGACTGTTTCCTTCCCGTCCAGACAACATCAGATACCAGATGCATCTCTTAATAGATGTATCACATGAGTGGTGCATCATGGGAGACATGAACGGGCTCGAGTTGTTTCTCCTGGGACACAAGCTGATCAGAATCGGCCAGGACGCCATCCCCCGATCGGGGTTCCACACGCTGCCGACCAGTGCCCGGACGATCCTCGTCGACGTCTTCGAGCATCCAGGCAGCTCCATCCGCGAGATCACCGAGCGCACCGGCTTCCCGCAGAGCCTGGTGTCCTCCTCGGTGGCCAGATTCCGCGAACACGGTGTGATGGCTACCGAGACCGATCCCGCGGATCGGCGCCGCACTCTGGTGCACCCCGCCCCGGGCGTACCAGAGGAGGGGCGGCGACAGGCCGGCACCATGACCGTCGACGGCGTCCTGGCCAAGGCGCTGGGCGCCGAGCCGGAGGAGGTCGCCGAGATCGTCGCCGTACTGGATTCCCTCGCGCGGCGGTTGTCCAACGCGCCGATCTGAGGGCCGCTACTGATAGGCACGAAGAACGGGTCGGACGCGCCGACAAACGACCGCACGACTCACCCGCGACACGACAGGACCGGACCATCTCGCCCGTCGGTGCGAGCCCCGCCTTCAACAACCTAAAGGATCTTGATCCACCGGTCTTGACAATTTCTCCGGTTCAGCCACGATGGTCGTTGGCTCCGCTGACCCAGGCGATGTAGCGCTCGGCCGAGCTGCGTACTGCGGCCTTGGCGTCGGCAAGTATCGTGCCGCCCAACAGGCTGTAGAGACGTTCGAACTGGTAGGGCTCAAGCCGGTCCACAATGCGCCGCACCAGCCCGGCGGAGAGTGGGATCTTGTTCGGATAGCTACGCATGAACGTCACCCAGCCCCTGGCGACCACCGGCACGATGGTGTCGCCGGTGAGCAGGGTGCCCTTGCCGTCCGACCCTGCGGCGACGTGGGCAACCGCGGCGCCGGGGAAGTGCCCGCCGGCTTCGATGAGGGTGACCCCGGGCAGGATCTGCTCGACGCCGCTCCACTCCCTGATCACCGGGTCCTCCCGCTGCACCCACTGCCGGTCTGCCGAGTGCACCAGGACGGGGATGTTCCCGAGGTTGTGGCTCCAGCTGACCTGCGATCCGTACATGTGAGGATGACTGGCCACGATCACTGCGGCTCCGCCGAGTTCGGCGATCTTGTCGACCAGCCGCTGGTCGAGGTGGTTGGGGGGATCCCACAGCAGGTTGCCCTGCGGGGTTTGCACCAGGTGAGTCCACTGGCCGATGGCGAACAGCGGTTCCCGGTTGAGCCGGTGGATGCCTGGTTCCATTTCCTGGTGCACCAGCTCGTGACCGTCGGCTGCCAGTTTGTCCATCGTCGTCCACACCTGACCGGACTCGGGCACCCATTGCCGCTCGTCGGCGCAGATCCGGCAGGTGGTGACCGGAGCCCGCTCGGTGTCGGCGTGCTCGACCCCGCAGGTTCCGCAGATCCAGATCGTCATGAGATCAGTCTGGAACCTCCAGCCCGATCGAGGTCAAGTCCGCCGGCGATCAGGCGGAAAGCGGGAACCCCGTGAGCACTCTCAACCGGGAGCAGCAGCGGAAGACGCCCAGAACGCACTCTCCTGCCGCTGACCGCGCTGCCCCGGCCTGCACACGATGCCGCGAGATGAGTCGGCGGTGAGGCGCGGCCGCCTTCGCATCAAGTGAAGCCGTGATGTGGGTTCAGTTTCCGAGGAGGATGCGGCGTCGGAGGAGGTCAAAGCCAGGGCGGCCGAACATGGGCCGGGCCGCCGCAGTTACCGTTGTCGTTCTTGCCGTCACGACCGTACGGCGAGCCCGGCCCGGACGGCGAGGACGACGAGCTGGGCGCGGGTGCGGGCGTTGAGCTTGGCCATCGCCCGGGCCACGTGAGTGCGAACCGTTGCGGGCGAAAGGAACAGCGCGTCCGCGATCTCGTCGTTGGACCGGCCGGTGGCGACCCAGGCGGCGATCTCGCGTTCCCGGCCGGTGAGGGTGTCGAGGCCGTCGACGGTGGTCGGCGCGGACCACCGCTCGGCAAAGGTGGTCACCAGCAGCCTGGTCACCGACGGCGAAAGCAGCGCGTCCCCGCCGGCGGCGGCGCGGACGGCGCGGGCCAGCTCGGCGGGCGCAGTGTCCTTCAGGATGAACCCGGCGGCGCCGGCTCCGAGCGCTTCGAAGACGTAGCGGTCGATTTCGAAAGTGGTGACGACGACGACCCGAACCGCGCGCAGCGCCGGGTCGGCCGCGACGTGGCGCAGCAGTTCGAGGCCGTCCATGCCGGGCATCCGGATGTCGAGCAGCAGGACGTCCGGCCGGTCGCGCCGTAGCCGGGCCAGGGCTTGCGTGCCGTTGTCCGCCTCACCGACGACCCGCATGTCGTCTTCACGGTCGATCAGTGCCCGCAGGCCCATCCGGACCAGCTGGTGGTCGTCGGCGAGCAGCACCCGGATCACGAGTCGGCCTCCGGCAGGGGAACCCGGGCCGCGACCCGGAACCCGCCGCCGTCGCGAGGACCGGTTTCCAGGTGGCCGCGCAGTTCTTCGATCCGGCGGCGCATGCCGGTCAGGCCCCGCCCGGGTGGCGCCACCGTCGACGGCGTCCCCCGGCCCCGGTCGGTCACTTCGACGAGCAGTTCGCCCTCGCGCCTGCCGATGGTCACGCGGGCGGTCGTGGGCCCGGCGTGGACCAGCACGTTGGTCAAGCTTTCCTGCACCACGCGGTAGACGGTGGCGGCCAGCGGCCCGGGAACGGGCCCCTCGACGGCGACGTCGACCGGGAGACCGCCGGTCCGGACACGGTCGATCAGCGCGGCGAGCCCGGTCAGGCCGCTGTCGCGCGGGTGGAACGCCGCCAGCATCCCGCGCAGGTCGGCCAGCGCGCCCGCACTGGTGTCGCGGACGGCTTCCAGCGAGCGGCGTGCCTGGTCCGGTTGCTCGTCGAATGCGAGCAACGCCAGCCCTGCCTGCATGGTGATCAGGGCGAACCCGTGTCCGGCGATGTCGTGCACCTCCCCGGCCAGCCGGATCCGTTCCTCGAGTGCCGTGCGCGCGACGAGGTCGTCGCGAGCCCGCCGCCGGGCCGCGTCCCGCACGTGGACCAGCGCGCCCAGCGACCACGGCAGCACGATCCAGCTGGACCAGGCCAGCGCCAGCAGGCCGGGATCGTGCCGGTCGCTGAGCACCCGGACGAGGATGGTCACCGACGACAGCACGGCGGCCGGCGCGCACACCGCCGCCGAGCGCAGCGGCGTCCGCTGCCGCGCGGTCTCGAACACCGCGATCACCAGGCACAGCAGCACCGGCCCGTACGGATAGCCGGCCAGCAGATAGCCGTTGACCAGCACCACGGCGCCGGTCAACGCCACCGGCGGCATGCTGCGACGCAGGCCCATCGTCACCACCGCGGCCGCGACCAGGAGCGTCACGCCGAGCGCATCCAGCGGGATGGACGGGGCGGTCGCCGGAGATGGGACGGCCACCGTGCCGGCGACCACGGCGGCCGCGAACAGCCCGGCGGACACGACGTCCAGCCGGGGGATCCGCGCGCCGAAAGCCATAGGCATGCCCGTCAGCATGGCGACCGGCCGGACGTCTGTCGTCGGCTTCGAAGCGACACCGCGGCTACGTCAGCTGACGTAGCTCGTCCGGCGGCAACGCCGCTTTGCGTCCGATGTGGTCACCGGGTCCAGGCCCCACGCTGGAAGCACCGAGGCGACGCTCGCTTCGGCCGCCCCAGTAGGAGGACATCCCGTGACAACGCGCGCAAACCGGCTGCCGGCCCCGCGACGTGGGCGGCCGGCCCGGACCGCGATCGTGCGGGCCACCGGCCGGCACCGGACGTTCCTGATCGCCACCTGCGTGGCACTGGTCCTGGCCGCGATCGCCGACGAAGCCACCGGCTACGACGGCCCCGGACCGTTCATCTACCCCGCGTTCGCCGTGCTGGTCGCACTGGTGCCGTGGCGGTTCACCCCGCTGCTCGTGGTCCTCATGAGCGCGTTGTTCGTCTTCGGCGGACTCGCGTCGCCGGAGTTCGTGCACCGGCTGACCACGCCGGGCCAGGTGCTGGACTTCGCTTCCGGCTGGCTGCAGATGCTCGGGTTCGCCGCGGCCGCGGGCTTCGCGGTGGCCGCGGTCGTCGTTTCCCGCCGGACCCACGGATCCCGTTCGTGAAGGAGTACACCATGTCCCGTTTTCGCACGCTCAGCCGCAGCAGCCTCGTTTCGTTCGCCGGGCTGCTCGGCGGCATCGCCGGGCTGCTCGTCCAGTGGGCCGCCGACCCGGCCAGGTTCTCGGCGGCCCAGCAGTCGTTCGGGATCCCGTTCCCGCCCGGCATCCTGTTCATCGCCGGGGCCGGATTGCTGATGCTGGCCACGTCCCGCTGGTGGTGGCACCCGATCTTCGCCGTGGTCATCGCCTTCTGGATCGCCGGCGTCGGAACCCTCGCCGGCCAGCTGACACCCAACCTGGTCTCACCCAACGTCGGCATCGTGGCCGGTACCGCCGTCATGGCCGCCGCGCTGCTCCTCGCCGCTGTAGCCGGTGTCGTCAGCATGGTTTCGGGACGGCGGAGGTCCGCGAGCCCGGCACCCCGGTGAGCCACTGGAACGTTTCGTGGTCGCGCCGCTGGTTGTGCACCTGCGGACGGAGCCGGGGCGCCTGGTGGGCCGCGATGGTGTGTTGCCCCGCCGCACTGCTCGAGCCATCAGGCAGCTCTCGAAGCCGCCATGAGCAGTAGATCGCCAGCTCGGCGCCGGTTCGTTCGGGAGTGAACCGACCGCCACGCTCACCGGACACAATCGACCGCACCAGCCGGGTCATCGCGTCCAGGGGCACGAGCGCGAACCGGACGGCCACGTGTTGCGCAGCTTCGCGGAAGCACGCGATCTCGAGCGGGATCTCTCCCTTTCGAGCCCGTTCGGGGCCAGCGCGACCAACGAGTTCGTTCAGGAGGCGATCCAACGCCTCCCCGACGGGTGGCAGGCAGCTCCCGGCGGCGTCGACCGCAAGCGCCTCTGCGGCTCCGAAGACTTCAGCGGACTGTTTCGAGTACGTACTCACCAACAGCAGCGGCGCTCCTCTCAGGGAGATCGAGAGGGCGTGCAACTACCTGCACCGCCCTGCGCCGCGGCACAGCCACGGTCACCGCGACAACTGCCGCGTTCGCCGGCGATCCGCACGGACCACCCCAAAGCCAGTGGCAGCTCCGAGTTCAGATCACCTGAACGCCGGGTGGGTCACCCGCGCGGCCGCGGATGACCCGCCCCGGCGTTGTCAGCGGACGCGGACGCTGGTGGTGTAGATGTCCTGGTCGTTGGCGATCGACGCGTTCGGTGCGCCGGCCTGGCAGGTGCGCGGCGGAGTGCCGGGTGTGCCGGTGCCGGGGCAGAGGAACTCCTCCGGCGGGCGGGTGTCCGACCAGACCGGATACGCGGCACGCGCGGTGACGGCGATCCCGGCGTAGTCACCGTAGAAGGTGCCGGTGAACTGCGTCGGCGGCGGCATGCTGCTCGACGTCGCCCGGGTGTGGGAGAACCCGGCCGACACCGTGATGTCGGAGAAGCCGGTGGTCTCGTCGGCGCCGTACTGGCGGTCGTAGTAGCTGACGGCGAAGGTGCCGTCCGGGCTGAACGCGGCACCCTGCCAGAACTGGTCGGTCCGGGCCTGGCCGGGCGCGGTGGTGACCACCGGCAACTGCCGGACGTCGGTGGTGCCGCCGGCGAACGAGGCACCGGCGTTCGTCGAGGTCGACAGCACGATGTCGTTGTTGCAGGTGCCGTTCTTCACGCCGGTGTAGGTGTTGATGCCGGTGGCGGGGTTGAAGCCGGTCGGCGTGCAGCCGGTGGCCTCGTTGGAGTTCCGGTTGAGGTACGAACCGTAGGTCACCAGGATCCGGCGCGGGTTGCGCGGGTCGACGCCGCCGATCGGGTAGTTGCTCGCACGGAACACCGAGTTCGCCGACGGTCCCTTTTCGGGGACACAGGCGCGGCCGGGGTCCTGGCCGTTCTGGTAGGTCGCACAGTCGGGCAGCTCGTGGTAGTTGCCGACCAGCACCGGGGCGGAGAAGCTCTGCCCACCGTCGGCCGAGCGGGCCAGCAGCACCTGGTTGTGGTTGTCCGCCGGGTTCGCGGTGGCATTGTTGAAGTTGTTGAACACCACGTACAACGCGCCGTCCGGGCCGACGAACGGCTGCGAGTCCTGGTTCTGGTTGCACCGGCCTCGCGGCGTCGGGAAGCCGAGAGCGTTGGCACACAGCGGAGTGTCGACGCTCACGAGTACCGGCGTTGAGAACGTTTCGCCGTAGTCGGCGGAGTAGGCCTCGTAGATGTAGCCGGTGCCGTCGTCGGCGAAGGTCGTCCAGGACACGTACACGCGGTCGCGGAACGGGCTGCGCGGGTTGCTGTCGACGGTCAGCAGCTGCTTGTCCAGGAGGAAGTTCCCGGCGCCGGCGGTGTCGTCGTGGGTGGCGACGGGCCGTCCGGGGAAGTTCCAGGACGCGCCGTTGGTGCCGGTCGAGCGGAACACAAGGAACGCGCTCGATTGGTCCGGGTTCGCCGACACGGCGCTGCCGCGGTTGAACACCTGGCACGACAGGTAGGCGTTGCCGCGGGAATCCCAGGCCACCGACGTGTCGCCGCCGGACTGCCAGTACTCCCGTGGCGCGCCGCCGAAGTCGGTGCCGCGGCTGAAGCCGTTCGGCGTCGTCGCGTCGGCCCAGGTCCGGGCGCCGTCGAGGGAGTAGCTGACGCCGCAGGTGCCGTCCCCGCGGCGGTAGTCGTTGTAGGTGGCGATGACGTGGTCGGGGTTGTTCGGGTCGGTGGCGGCCCAGGTCTCGTTCTGGGCCTGGGCCCGGCCCTGCAGGTCCGGGTCGGTGAGGTTGAGGCAGTTCTGGTTGACCTTGACGTTGGCGCCGAAGCGGTTGGCGCACGGCGCGGCGGCCGACGGAGTGGCCCGGTTCGGGGCCAGCGCCCTGGCGGCGTTGGCCGGGTCTTCGCCGTTGAGAACCGTGGACAGCAGCCCGGAGACGTGGCGCTGCTGCACCGGGTTGAGCTGCTGGTAGCCGAACGGCTGCGCGGTGGCCGGGGCCACGGCGAACACGCCGAGCGCCGCCGTACTCAGAATCGTCACACTGATCACGGAAATGATGCGGGGACGCGACACGGGCGTACTCCCTTGCTTGACCGGATGTCCGGTGCGCGGCCAGCCACACGGAATCACCCCGCGCCTTGGCCGCCGCTCGGATCGTCGCCGCCAACCCCCCAATCGTTACCATTGTGCCGACTGTCCATTCGGGACCAGGTAAGCGCACGGGAAACTCGTCCCCCGTTCAGCCGCCGACGAATGTTCTGGATCGTTCGAGCGCCCGGCATCGTCGAAATATTTGTCGCGCGTCAGCAATTGCGTAAATTCGCCCATAAATGTCCAATCAGGACAGTTGATCAGCCGGGTCCTCCACATGGCGGATTTACCGCGGTGGATTCCAGTGGCTGGATCGAGGGTCGTCATGGCCCGCAGCGGCGACCCCGCTGCCCGCCTCACTGCCTCACCTCACCGGAGAAGGTGAACGCGCCATGCCGCTATCCAGAAAACTCCTCACCGCCACCCTTCTGCCGGCCTGCGTGGTCGGCGGGCTGCTGGTCTCCGCGACGTCCGCATCCGCGAACGTCGCCGTCACCCAGGTCAGCGCCGATCCGTTCACCGACGCCCAGGCCCAGCACCGGACCGAGGTCGAACCCGACACGTTCGCGTTCGGCAACACGATCGTCGCCGCCTTCCAGGTCGGCCGCGTGTCCGGCGGCGGGTCCTCTGACATCGGCTTCGCCACGTCCACCGACGGCGGCGCCACCTGGACCCAGGGCTTCCTACCGGGCACGACGGCGAACACCGGCGGTCCCTGCGGCCAGATCAGCGACGCCGCCGTCGCCTTCGACGCCAAGCACAACGT
Source organism: Amycolatopsis sp. NPDC058278 (assembly GCF_042881395.1). Taxonomy (NCBI): domain Bacteria; kingdom Bacillati; phylum Actinomycetota; class Actinomycetes; order Pseudonocardiales; family Pseudonocardiaceae; genus Amycolatopsis; species Amycolatopsis sp. NPDC058278. Next base: position 13,151 of record NZ_JBHVXZ010000162.1, read on the forward strand.
CTGGCTGATCTCCTCCCTCGGCGTCAACTGCCCCAGCGGCACCCCGGTGTTCACCAGCCGCTCCACCGACGGCGGCAAGACCTTCGGCAACCCCATCACCACCGCCACCGGCTCGCTGGACAAGAACTGGATCGTCTGCGACAACACCGCGACCAGCCCGTTCTTCGGGAACTGCTACACCCAGTACGACATCACCAGTTCCGGCGACTCCATCCGGATGAAGACCTCCAGCGACGGCGGCCTCACCTGGGGGCCGGCCCGCGCAACCGGCGACAACGCCACCGGCCTCGGCGGCCAGCCCGTCGTCCGCCCCAACGGCACCGTGCTGGTGCCCTACCTCTCGCTGAACGACCAGATCCGCTCGTTCCGCTCCGTCGACGGCGGCGCCAGCTGGCGCTCCACCGTCCTCGTTTCCAGCATCAGCCACCACGACGCCGCCGGCGGCCTGCGCGAAGAAGCCCTGCCCAGCGCCGAGATCGACAGCACCGGCACCGCCTACGTCGCCTGGTCGGACTGCCGCTTCCGCGCCGGCTGCCCCAGCAACGACATCGTGCTGGCCAAGTCCACCAGCGAAACCACCTGGGCCGCCCCGACCCGCGTCCCGATCGACGCGACCACCAGCACGGTCGACCATTTCGTCCCCGGCATCGGCGTCGACCCCTCGACCTCCGGCACCAGCGCCCGGATCGGCCTGACCTACTACTTCTACCCCACCGCCAACTGCACCGCCGCGACCTGCCAGCTCGACGTCGGGTTCATCTCCTCAACCAACGGCGGCACCAGCTGGAGCACCGCCACCCAGGTCGCCGGGCCGATGAACCTGTCCTGGATCCCGAACACCTCCCAGGGCCGGATGTTCGGCGACTACATCTCGACCTCGGTCCGGGCCGGCGGCAACGCCTTCCCGGTCGTGCCGATCGCCTCGGCCCCGAGCGGCTCGGCGTTCACCATGGGCATGTTCGCCCCGACCGGCGGCCTGCCCCTCACCGGCGGCGCCCGCCGCACCGCCGATACCCCGGCGCTGCCGGCGCCCGCGGCACAGCCCGCGCCTGGCTCGACGACGACGATCACCTGACCGACCGGCGTCGAGCACGCGAAGGGGGCCGGCCGGATCGTTCCTCATGCCCAGTTCTTCTCGAGGAACGATCCGGCCAGCACACGTCCCATCCTCGGGCGACACGTCAGGGCCCCCCGAGGAAGGGCTGATGTCTCGACGACGACAGCACCGCGCGCGACGGCCCGCTGGCGAGCCGCCCGCTGGTTGCGACGACGTCACGGAACTCCAGGTGGCCGAAGCCGTCGTCGATGAGACTGCGCCACCGGCGGTTTGCACGGCCACCACCCGTACGTGCCCTGTGAGCTGCACGGATGGTACGAGAAGGAACGGGCTCGACAATTGGTGGAATCGTGCACGCCAAGTTCGGACGCCTCGACGTCGGCGGACCAGCCCACATCCGACGCCCGTCCCGGACGGAAGTAGGCCCGCTGCGGCTTCACCGGCGAGCTGACCAGGCACGGTTGCCCGAGCTACAGGACGCGATCGTGCGTCCTCTACCGCGAACGCTCGTACGTACTCTTCTGCCGATGACCGTGTTGGTGATGCTGAGCCGATGTCAGTTGTGGCTCACGGGAGCCGAGTCAGGCAGGACATGATTGGCTAGTGACAGAGTCGGGGACGGCCGCCTATGGCCACTGCGTCGATCTTCCACCGTTGGTCGCGACCGCGGGGCGGGCGGCTCTCCGGGCCGGCTTCGCCCATTCCTGTCTTCCTGAGCAGGGCCAGCTGCTGCGGACGCTTGCCGGCGGCGTCGGTGCCGAGGTGATCGGCGAGACCGGGACCGGCTGCGGGGTCGGCTTGGCGTGGTTGGCCTCGGGCGCGCCCAGGCGTCCGGATTGTCAGTGTGGAACGAGACCGAGCGCGAGCGGAGATCGCCACTGCGGTGTTCGCCGGTGACCCACGGGTGGAGGTGCGTACCGGGGACTGGCGGAAGCTGGCCGACAGCGCTCCATTCGACCTGGTCGTACTCGATGGGGGCGGTCAGGGCAAGGGCACGGAGCCACCACTCGAGCCGGCAGACTGGCTACGGCTGGGTGGCGTAGTCGTCCTGGACGACTTCGCCCCGATGACGAGCTGGCCGCCCGTACACCAAGGGCGACCCGACGAAGCCCGAATGTACTGGCTGAACCATCCACAGCTGCGTGCTGCCGAAGTCAAGGTCACCCCCACCGCCGCATCCGTTGACGCGACCTTCGTGGGTTGACATCACCACTGACGCCGCGCGCTCCCGCCGCTTACCAGTCGTTTAGGAACACGTGCTCGCACCGTTCTCTGGTCGTCGTCGACGCTGTACCTGACCGAGTACATCCGCCGTTTCGGCGAGTATTCGGTCAGGTACAAACCCGACGCCTGTGGCCCATACCTGATACCGATCTCACCCAGATCCGCGGCGACGATTCGCCGACCGATGGATTCAGCCGGGCCGCGTGAGTCAGCGACGGGTTGGCTGCCAGAGCGGGCCGGGTGCATGTCGGCCGAGCACGTCATCGAGCTCTGGCGCCACGTCCGAAGGGTGATCGCGGGAACCGGGATCACAGCAATCGGTCGACGAGCCTGTCGACGTAGTCCGCGGTGAGCGGGCCCATGCCGAATAGGACGCGGATGTACATAGGGGCCAGGAGGTGATCCAGCACGTCGAACGCGTCGGGTACGCGCTCGCCGCGGCCGTGGGCGCGATCGAGCATGGACTGCATTTGCCGCATGCGTTCGGCGCGGAGGTTGTCGGCAGCCCGCAGGCCTTGCTGGCCGTGACTCGACAGGGCGAGGGCTAGGTGCAGCACCGCCGGGCCGTCGGGTCCGCTGATTTCGCGGGCCACCTGGGCCGCGTAAGTGCGCAGGTCGCCGTCCAGGCTCCCGGTGTCAGGCATCGGTGACACCGCGTTGAGGCGGGCGAGCGCCACCTCGGTCAGCAGGCTTTCCAGATTGCCCCACCGGCGGTAGATGCTGCTGTCGGCCACGCCCGCGCGGGCTGCGACCTCGCCGACGGTGAAGTTGCCGTAGCCGCGTTCGCTGATCAGGTCCGTGACGGCCCGGTGAACCGCCGCGCCGACTCGGGCGGCGCGGCCGCCGGGCCGTCGGACCGGCTGTCGCTCGTTCACGCCCCGCACCTTAACGCAGTCGGCGCTTGCGTTTGTGTGGCAACCTCCTTATAGTCCACTAACGCAGCCAAAGACTGCTTCAGTTCTCCAGGGGGAATCGCTGTCCGCGTCAGCCATGGTCGACGCAACCAGCGATTGAGAGGAATCTTTGTGAGTCCATCGCCAGAGGCCGTAGGCAGTCGATCAAGCCGGCCCGTCGGCTACTCCGTGGTGATCGCCGGAGGTGGCCCAGTTGGCCTGATGTTGGCGTGCGAGCTGGGGTTGGCCGGTGTCGACGTACTGGTGATCGAGCGGCTCACGAGCATCGACCCGACCATGAAAGCCGGATACGTAAACCTGGCGACGGCTCAAGCCTTCCACCGGCGCGGCATGTTGCCACAACTGCAGGAGCGGCACGACGCCGCAGTGGAGCGGATGCGGAAGTTCCTGGCATCCAAGGGAGTCGGGAACGCTGCGGGAGGCGGTCCGGTCGGAGCTCACTTCGCGGGCATTGTGCTCGACATCGGTCTGGTCGATTTCACGGGTCCGACGTTCACGCATGCCGGACCGGCGTCCGACGTGATCCTGGTGTCGCAGCAGGAGATCGAAGCGCTGCTGAACGAGCGTGCGGCCGACCTCGGCGTCACGGTGCTGCGCGGCGCCGAAGTCACCGGATTCACCGCCGAGGAGGACGGTGTCACAGTCGATTTGGGCGACGGGCACACGGTTCAAGGCGAATGGCTGGTGGGCGCCGACGGCGGGCGCAGTGTCGTGCGCAAGCTCGCCGGGTTCGAATTCCCCGGCGTAGACCCGGCAATCACGGCGCGCCAGTTCGTTGCCGACATGATCGGTCACGAGAAACTGCCAGCGGGGTGGAATCGCACCGATGGCGGCGTTTATCTGCATGGTCCGTACCCGGGGCGGTTGGTCACCGTAGAGTTCGACGGTCCACCGGAAGATCGTGAAGCACCCATCACGCCTGCGGAGCTGGAGGCGACGGTGCAGAGGGTGGCAGGCGTCGACGTGACGGTCACCGCGATCCACTCGGCTACTCGCTTCACCGACCACACACGACAGGCGAACACGTATCGACTGGGCCGGGTGCTGCTTGCCGGCGATGCGGCACACGTGCATTCGCCCCTGGGCGGGCAAGGACAGAACCTCGGCATCGGTGACGCAGTGAACCTGGGTTGGAAACTCGCCGCCGTTGTGAAGGGTTCTGTGCCAGAGGATTTGCTCGACACCTACACCGCCGAGCGGCATCCGGTCGGCGAGTGGGTGCTGGAGTGGACGCGCGCACAAGTCGCCGCCATGCGAACCGACGCGCACAGCTCGGCACTGCGCAACGTGCTCAGCGACCTGATCTCCACGCCCAACGGCGCGACCTATGTGCTGACCAAACTTTCCGGCATGCTGCACCGGTACGAGCCCGGAGAGCACGACCTGGTCGGAGCGCCCGCCCCGGACGTCGAATTGGCCGACGGCACACACGTTGGCGACCATTGCGCTGACGGACGTGCGCTGTTGGTGGATCTGGCCGACAACGCGACAGTGCGGGATGCAGTCGATGGCTGGGCAGGCCGGGTACGGGTCGTGTCGATCAAACCCGCACAGCAGGTGACGTGGTCCGCGCTGCTCATCCGGCCCGACGGGTACGTCGCTTGGGCCGCCGACGAGAACCCGGATATGTCCGCCCTGTCGGTCGCCCTACGCCAGTGGTTCGGTGAGCCGATTCTTCGAAGTTCTTCAACGCCAGCTCACTGATCTGCCGCGGCTACTTCTTCACAACACAGCCCAAGAACGTCTCCTTGATCACCGGAACCGCACTGTATTGCCGCCGAGCGGTCGTTCGTCAACGCTCGCTCATGGCTCCCCTTTATGTCAAGGGGCGATCCTGGCGGGGGTAGGCTGGGCGGCGGCAGGTTCGGGTTGTGGCTTGTCCGAAGGGCCGGTGTCCGG
>NZ_JBHVXZ010000163.1:0-18173 GCF_042881395.1 Amycolatopsis sp. NPDC058278
CTGGGAGAGTCATGAGGCTGGACGGGAAGATCGCCCTGATCACCGGCGCCGCGGGGGGGGCGGGGGGGGGCGCCGCCCCCGCCGTTTCTCAGTGGTCGAGGCCGAGGAACGAAATCGCGTACGCCAGCTGGCCGGTCAGCGGCAGCTGGTGCCCGACCCCGGCGACGCTGACGCCCTCCACCGTGGCCTGGGTACTCGTGTTGCCGTACCGCGTGCGCGTCCACGACGACTGCGGGTGGTCGGTGAACGCCGGTGTCTGGCTCAACCCGTTCAGGTTGGTCCACTGCTTGATCTCTTCACCGAAGTTCGGGTACGACAGCGTGGTGTCGGTGGTGCCGTGCCACAGCTGCATCCGCGGGTAGCGGCCGGTGTAGCCCGGGTACATCGACCGGGCCAGATCGCCCCACTGCTGCGCGGTCTTGATCGACTTCCCGCCCGAGCAGGTGCTGTTCCACAGCGAGCCGTTCGTGGTGGCGAAGCACCCGGCGGGCACGCCGGAGAACGCCGAAGCCGCCGAGAACACGTCGGGGTACTGGGCGGCCAGCACGTTCGTCATCATCGCCCCGGAGGAGAACCCGCTGACCACGACCCGAGCCGGGTCGACGTTGTAGCGGGACTTGGCGTAGGAGACCATCGACATGATCCCGGTCGAGTCCCCGCCGCCGCCCCGCCGCAACGCGTTCGGCGTCGAGACGTCGAAGCACTTTTCGCTCCGGGTCGCTTCCGGCAGCACGATGACGTACCCGTACCGGTCGGCCGCGGTGACGTAGTCCTTGCCGTTCCAGCCGAAGATCGAGCTCGCCGAGCCGCCGCAGTAGTGCACCAGCACCAGCATGGCGGGCCTGGCCGCCACCCGGTCGGGGACGTAGACGTACATGTTCAGGTTCGTCGGGTTGTTGCCGAAGCCGGTCACCCTGGTCAGCGCCGCCGCCTGGGCGGGCGAGGCCAGGCCGGTGACCATCACCACCAGTGCCAGGAGGACACCGAGCATGCGTTTCATCTTGGATCTCCCTCACGCCGCACTAGGAATACTTGTCCCGCTTCATTTCGTTGCCCGGGCCGCCGAACCGGCGGTCGCCGCGGCGAGTTCCCCGGTGGCCGCGGCGGCACGCGGGTTGCCGATGCTGCCCGGGACCGACCGCAGGGCGGCGTACCAGACGGCCGCCATCTTGTCGTAGCCGGCGGCGTTCGGGTGGACGCCGTCGCTGAGGTCGGCGGTGGACACCGCGCTGTGCATGTTCACCAGGTGCACGCGCTTGCCGGCGTTCACCTTGCCCTGCACGATCCCGGGCAGGGCGTTGTTGAACGTCCGCACGGCGGCGTCCCCGCTCGCCCACCCGATCGGGATGAGCTGCGCGACGAAGACGTCGGCGTTCGGCGCGGCGGCGGTGATGTGGTCGATCAGCGTGGACAGCCGGCCGGGCGCGCCGGCGACGTTGTAGTTCTGCAGCACGTCGTTGGTGCCGATGTGCAGCAGCACCGAGCGCGGGTTGTAGGTCCGCATCCAGCCGGTGGCGTTCGCGTCGATCTGGTCGATGCGCCAGCCGGGGTGCCCTTCGTGGTCGTGATCCCACAGGCTGCCGGGCCCGTTGAACTGCGAACCGACGAAGTCGTTGGTGTAGCGGCCCGCGGCCAGGCGCTGCCACAGGCCGATCCGGTACCCGCCCGGCACGCCGGTGCCGTGGGTGATCGAGTCACCCAGCGGCATGATCCGCACGCCGCCGTTCGACTCCGCGTTCGCGACACCGGTCAGGCCGGTGAACGCGATCGCCAGGGCCGCCGCGGCGGCCAGGAACCTCTTCATCGTCCTCCTCCTCAGCAGGTCGGGTTGTTCTTGTTCGAGTCCCGCAGCGCGATCACCGTGTTGCCGCCGGAGGAAAAAGAAAGCAGCCGGCCGAATCGCAGAGCCTGGGGACAGGGAGAAGTGCGCCGGTGGCAACCGAAACTTTCGCCATCGGATCCGAAATGCGACGAATTCCCGAAACTTTCGGTTAGCGATAACATTCGATTGTCGGCAATAGCTTAAACCCGCACGGCACCGGATGACAACGCTCGGCTACGCAGCGCAATACCGTTCGGGCGGACCGACATCGATGACAGCATCGCGACCGGAAAGCGCTACCCGGCGAACGGGGGAACGGTCAGCGGGTGACCTCTCGAAGCCTGACGATCGGCAACTGCCGCGCCATCCGGGCGCGCGCGGCGGCACTGCCGTCGTAAGGCCGGCCGAGGAGCTTGCCCTGCAAGCGGTGCAGGACCGGCCGCGCCCACGCACCCAAACCGGCGACGACCGGTTCGAGGGCCGCCGCGAGCGGCCGGCGCCGAGCTTCTCCACCACGGGCCACCGTCGAGGAAGGCATCAGGATCACCAGTTCGGGTGCGTCGTGACGCCGCCGTCGACGACGAGGTCGTGGCCGGTGATCCAGGACGCCAGCGGAGAGGCCAGGAACACGCACGCGTTGCCGACGTCGGCCGGCGTGCCCAGGCGGCCCAGCGGTGCCGCGCGGTGCCACCGCTCGACACCCTCCGGCCAGTCCTCGGCCAGCCCCGGCCGCGAGATCAGCCCGGGCGACACCGTGTTGACGCGGATCCCGCGCGGCCCGTACTCCAGCGCCGCACCGCGGGCGTGCATGACCAGTGCCGCCTTGGCCGCGGCGTAGTGGACGTGGCCGGGCGCCGGCTGCCGGGCCTCGATCGACGCGATGTGCGTGACGCTCCCGCCGCCGCCCATCAGCCGGGCCGCGGCCTGGGTGCAGGAGAACGCGCTCGTCAAGGTCGCCTCCAGCATGGCCCGCCAGCGCTGGACCGTCAGCCCGTCGAGGGCTTCGACCGGCTGGATGCCGGCGTTGTTCACGAGCGCGTCGAGCCGGCCGCCCCACTCCGCGACGGCATCGAGCACGGCGTGGTCTTCGGTGAGCTCGGCGGCGAACGCGCGGGCCCGCCCACCGGCGGCTTCGATCGCCGCGACGACGTCGTCGGCCGCCCCGGGACGCCGGTGGTGCACCGCCACGGCCGCGCCCGCCTCGGCGAACCGGAGCGCGATTCCGCGGCCGATCACCCCGGAAGCGCCGGTGACGCAGGCGATCGTGCCGGACAGGTCGGGCAGGCCGGAAGCGGGAGGCACCAGCCGAGCGTAGCTGCGCACCCCGGGTCCGTCGTAAGTTGTGGGACATGGCCAAGACCCGGAAGTTCGCCGGACTGCTGCAGACGCAGATCCGCCACGAGTTCACCGCCGCCCAGCAGTACATCGCCCTGGCCGTCTGGTTCGACGCGCGCGACCTGCCACGGCTGGCCAAGCGCTTCTACCGGCAGGCGATCGAGGAGCGCAACCACGCGCTGGCGATGGTGCGCTACCTGCTGGACCGCGACGAGCCGGTGGCCATCCCGGGCAGCGACGAAGTGCGGAACGACTTTTCGAGCGTGCACGAAGCGATCGAACTGGCCTTGACCCAGGAACGCGCGGTCACCGCCGACATCGAGGCGATGGCGAAGGCCGCGCGGCTGGAGGAGGACTACCTCGGCGAGCAGTTCGTGCACTGGTTCCTGAAGGAACAGGTGGAGGAGGTGGCGCAGATGTCCACGCTGCTCACCGTCGTCGAACGGGCCGGCGGCAACCTGTTCGAGGTCGAGAACCACCTGTTCCGCGAAGCGGGCACGGAGATCGAGGACGCTCCGGACATGCCGCCGGTGGCGGGCGGGAAGCTCTGACGTGACCGGGCGCGCCGCCCGGCCGCCGGAGACGCCCCACCGGTGGCCGCGGAGCCAGGTGCGCCTTGCTGATCTCGTCCATCGGCGGTTCCCGGCTGCTAGAGTGAAACGTGTTCTAGTTCCGGGCCCGGGGAGCGCGATGTCCGAAAACCCGTTTCCGATCGTCGACGGCGTCCCACCCGGGCGGGCGCTGCTCGGCTCCCGGATCCGCGAGCTGATCGAGGCCTCCGTCTGCGTGCGCGACGACGAAGCCGACCTCGCCGCCGCGGCCGGCCGGGTGGAAGCCGTCACCGAGGCACTGCGCGCGGCCGGCGGCGCGAAGCCGTTGCTGCTCACCGCCCTCGACGGCGGAGGTCACCTGAGCATCAACAACCCCTTGGAAGGGCCGGGGAACCCGCTGGCGCCCCCGCTGTCGTGGGTGCGCGTGGGACCGGAGTCGGTGTGCGCCGACGTCCTCCTCGGCGCCGCGCACGAAGGGCCGCCCGGGCGCGTGCACGGCGGCTGGGTCGCCGCCGTCCTGGACCACGTGCTGGGCCGCGCCACCGCCGCGGCCGGCTTCCCGGGCATGACGGCGTCCCTGACCGTCGACTACCACCACGGGACGCCGTACGCCGTGCCGCTCACCGTCGAAGGGCGGCTCGTCCGCCGCGACGGCCGCAAGCTCCACGCCACCGGTGAACTCAGAGCGGGCGACCTCGTCTGCGCCACGGCGACGGCGATCCTGGTCCACTTCAGCGCCGACCGGTTCCCCGTGCCCACCGCCGCCACGAAGTCCGCGCCGGCCTAGGGCACGAGCGTCGTGTGCCGGGGCGCCTCCGAACTCGACGTCGCCATCAGGACCGCGCAGATCGGGACCGCCATCGCCAGCGCCGCCAGCACGAACACCGGGAACAGGAAGGAGAACACCTCCGTGCCGACCGGGTCGGGGGCACCCGGGTCCAGGTGCAGGCGCACCGCCGCCATGCCGGTGTAGTGCATGCCGCTGACCGCCGCGCCCATCACCAGGCCCGCCGCCAGCCGGGGCAGGAGCTTGTCCAGCCCGACCGTGAACCACAGCGCCGCCGTGGCCGCGACCACGGCGATGACCACCGAGAGCGCCACCAGCGTCGGGTCGTAGCCGATCACGCCCTTGATCTGCACCGCCCACATCCCGGTGTAGTGCATGACGGCCACCGCGAGCCCGGTCAGCAGGCCGCCGAGCAGCAGCCGCTTCCACGCGAACCGGTTGCGGACGCCGAACACCAGCAGCCCGCAGAACACCGCCACCACCGACAGGATCGCCGACAGCGCCGTGCGCAGGATGTCGTACCGCACCGGCATGCCGGGCGTGGAAAAGCCGAGCATCGCGATGAAGTGCATGACCCAGATGCCGACGCCGCCGATGGACACCGCCGCGAGCACCAGCCAGGTGAGCCGGGCCCGCGGGCTGTCGGTGGAGCGCGCCTGCAGCGTGCAGGCGAGGCCGAGGGCGCAGCCCACCACCGAGGTGAGGTAGGCGAGCACGACGAGCCAGTTGCCCATCGCGAAGTCTTCGTGGTCCATGGGCATTTTCCGGCTCCTTCAAGCTTTGCGTGATCTGGGGGCGTGGTGCTCGGCGAGCGCGTGCTCGGCGGCGGCGATGAGGGTCTTCTTCGTCGACTCCGGCGAGCGCGCGTCGCAGGTGACGACCTCCACCGCGGCGGGGATCTTGAGGGCCTCGCGCACCTGCTCGGGCCCGTGCTGGCGGGTGTCCTGGAACTGGTTGATGGCGACCAGGAACGGCAGGCCGCGCGACTCGAAGAAGTCGATCGAGGCGAAGGAGTCCGCCAGCCGGCGCGTGTCCACCAGGACGATCGCCGCCACCGCACCGCAGACGAGGTCGTCCCACATGAACCAGAACCGGTGCTGGCCGGGCGTGCCGAAGACGTAGAGCACCAGGTCGTCGGCCAGGGTGAGCCGGCCGAAGTCCATCGCGACCGTGGTGGCGATCTTCCCCGGCACCGCTTCGGTCCGGTCGACACCGACGGCCGCGGACGTCATCATGGCTTCGGTCCGCAGCGGGTCGATTTCCGAGACGGCGCCGACGAACGTCGTCTTGCCCGCACCGAATCCCCCGGCCACGACGATCTTCGCCGAGGTGATCCGGCCGCTTCGGGAAGCGTTGCCGTTGGCGGCAACGCTGGGGGAAACCCCGCTTTGAGAAACACTGTCAGAGCGCACGTAGTCCACTGAGGACCCTTTCGAGCAGGTCGTTCCGTTCGTCCCAGGAGGCGTCCGCGGTGAGCGTGTCGCGGATCGACACCTGGCCGGCGATGAGCAGATCGCCGATGAGCACCCTGGCCACGCCGAGCGGCACGCCCAGGTGGGCGGCGACCTCCGCCACCGACCGCTGGTGCAGGCACAGCTGCGTCACCGAGGCCAGGGGGTTGGTCGGGCTGAAGGGCGCCGTGCGGCCCTCCGCCGTCGTCTCCACGAGGGCTTCCACCGCCAGGTCGACCGTCGGCCGGGTGCGACCGGCGGTCCACGCGTAGGGGCGGGCCAGCGACGCCGCGTGCCGCCCACCCTCGCGTCGCCGGCCTTCGGTCACCGGGCCGCTCCCGGCGCGGCCGCGGGCCGAGCCGGGGTCTCGACCACCTTCCCGACCCGGTCCACCAGCAAGGTCATCTCGTAGCCCACCAGCCCGATGTCGCAGCCCGGGTTGGCCAGCACCACCAGGTTCGAGCCGTCGCCGACGTTCATCAGCAGCAGGAAGCCCTGCTCCATCTCGATCACCGACTGCACCACCCGCCCCGCGGTGAACAGGTCGGCCGTGCCGAGCGCGAGGCTGGAGAGGCCGGACGCGATCGCCGAGAGCTGGTCGGCGCGGTCGCGCGGCAGGGTTTCGTTCGCCGCCACGAGCAGCCCGTCCGCCGAGACCAGCGCGGCGTGCGCCACGCCGGGCACCTCCTGGGTGAACGCCGACACCAGCCAGTTCCGGGACCTCTCGGCCACTTCCGCTCCTTCCTGCCGGGTGCTCATCGCTGCTCCGCCTCCGGCTCGCCCGAGACCCGGTGCCGGGCCGCGCGCATGCCGCTGTAGTGCCGGGAAAGGTTGTTCCGCACCGCGGCCGGGTCGCGGAAGGCCGGGTCCGGCGGCTGCGGCGCGCGCGGGGTGACCGAGCCCGGTGCGAGCTGCGCACCCGGCGTCCGGGCCGGCAGCCCCGAGTCGGTGAACTCGCTGTCGTCGAGGGTGCCGACCGCGGCTTCCGCGGCCTGGCGGACCGGGTCGGCCGGCGTCGCCCAGGTGCCGGGCCGGGCCGGCGTCGCCGGGACTTCGGCGAACCAGTGCGACAGCATCTGGTCGAAGATCGGCGTCGGCGGGTCCACCACCGGTGGTGGTTCTTCGGCGGGCCACCGCGGTTCGAGCTCGTGCCGGGCGGTGCCGTTGGCCGAGCCGTTGACCGCCGGGGTCAGCGTGGGCGGGACGGCCCGGGGCGGCAGGTCGACCAGGATCAGCACGCCCGGGACGTGCACGCTGGCGGTGATGCCGGCGCTCGCGGTCCGCGTGGTCGTGGGCCGCAGCCGGACGGTGATCCCGTGGGACGCGGCCAGCCTGCTCACCACGAACAGGCCCATCCGGCGGGTGGTCTCCGGGCTGACCGCGGCCCCGGCGGCCAGCCGGGCGTTCGCCGCTTCGAGGTCTTCGCGGGTCATGCCGAGACCGACGTCGACGACCTCGATCAGCAGGCCGCCGTCGAAGCCGCGGTCGGCGGTGAGCACGACCTGCTCCTCCGGCGGGGACGACCGGATCGCGTTCTCCAGCAGTTCGGCGAGGATGTGCACGACGTCCGCCGCGGCCTCGGACTGCACCGAGCCGCGTGGCGCGTTGCCGAGCGAGACGCGCTGGTAGTCCTTGACCTCCGACGTCGCGGCCCGCAGCAGCTCGACCGTCGCGACCGGGCCGACGTCGCGGCGCACCGGCTTGCCACCCGCGAGGACCTGCAGGTTCTCGCCGTTGCGCCGCAGCCGGGTGGCGATGTGGTCGATCTGGAACAGCTCGGCCAGCCGCTGCGGGTCCTGTTCGTCGGCTTCGAGGTCTTCGATCACCGAAAGCTGCAGCTCCACGAGCGACTGGCTGCGCCGGGACAGCGTCATGAACATTTCGCTGACCTGGATCCGCATCTCGGCCTGCTCGCCGACGGCCAGGCGGACCGCCTGCCGGTGCATGTCGTCGAAGGCCCGGGCGAGCTGCCCGATCTCCTCCTCGGAGTCGACCGGGATCGGCGCGGTCCGCCGCCAGTCGACCTCCTCGCCTTCGCGGATGCGTTCGATGGTGCCGGGCAGGCGGCGTTGCGCGGTGTCGAGCGCGGCGGCGTGCAGCCGCCGGATCGGGGCGACCACGGACCGGGCCACGGCGAGGGCGATGGCGAGGGCGCCGAGGAGCGAGGCGATCACCAGCGCGGTGTCGCGCAGCGCGTCGGACCGCGCGGTGTTGGTCTGCGCACCCACCGCGTCCGAAAGCGTTTTCACCTGCTCGGCGAGGATGGTGCCGAGGACCGCGCGCTTCGCCTCGGCGCCCCCGGCACCGGGGCTGGTTGCCGCGGCGAACCGGGCGGCCGCGGCCCCGGCGGGCAGCGCACGCCGGATCTGCCCGGTGAGCACGGTCTCCTCGGCCGCGGCGCGCTCGGCGGCGGCCGCCGAAGTGCCTTCGCCCCGGCCGGCCAATGCCTGTTGATCGGCGAGACTGGTCCTCAGCTGCACCAACGATTCGGCGATGGCGGCCAAAGCGCCGAGATCACCATTACCGGCCTGCTCGACGATCCCGGCGGTCACTTCGCTGAGCGCGACCGTGAAGTCGTGGTAAGCCGCGGTTTTCGCGGCCGGCGAACCGGTCTGCTGCCGCAGGCCGGCCAATTTACCCAGCTGATCTTCCAATGACCGCGACAGCTCCGGGCTGAGCCGGGAAAAGGCGGCGTCGTGGCGGACGACGGCGGCTTTCTCGTCGACCGCCGCGGTCTGGTCGGCCGCGCCGTCGTGGATCATCTCCTCGTCGACCAGGCCGGCGAGTTCGGAAATCCCTTGCACGACCGGCATTTGGTCGCGGACCGCGCTGAGGCCGCCCGCCCGGGCGAGTTCGGCCTGCACCCGGCCGCCCGCCAGCAGGAGGGCGACCAGGACGGGCAGCAACAGGACTACGGAGATCTTGGTGCGCAACCGCCAGCTACCGGGATTCCAGGAGGCGACGGAACGGCGGGACGAGGGTTCTTCTTCTTTCATCGGTGGCGTGGCTCGATTCGTACCGGTGGCCCGAGAACGATTTCCGGTTCCTTTTCCACGGAATTCAGCCGACGACGTAACCGCGACGACCGCGGTGTTGTCAAGGAATGCCGGTCGTTTCCCCCGTACGCATCAATCACACAGCGTGAACTGCCACGGCGCGGCTTTTTACCCTTGCAGAGGGTGAAGGCCGCTCGCCAGACGGTGCGGAATTCGGGCTCGGGTGCGTGAATTTCCGGCGGCCGGGCGACCCTGTCGTGACCGGGTCCCGGCGGCGCCCGTTACCCTCGGCCGGGAAAGGGGTGCCGCCGTCGATGTTGAAAATTCACTTCACCGAAGCGGACCTGGCGAAGGTGACCATCGCCGAGGACGCCGACCCGATGTGGGAGCTGCTGATGAGCAGCTACCGCATCCGGCGTCCGGAGGGTGAGCCGTTCTTCGGCCGCTGGCGGCGGGGCTCACGCTCCGCGGTCCCGCAGTCCGGCCGGCTGCTGATGTCCGCCGTCCCGCCGTACGGCTACTGCCCGGACTTCCTCACCCCGGCCGGCGCCCGCACGATCGGCGATGGGATTTCTGCGGTGCTCGAGACGCCTTCGCCGGTCCTGGCCGCCGACGTCGGCGAGCTGGCGGCGCAGGGCACCCACGTCCCGGCGTGGCTGCGCCGCATCGGCGACGGCGAGCCGCGCGAGCTGCGGCGGCTGGGCTCGGCCCTGCACGACTACTACCGCCAGTGCGTCGCGCCGGACTGGGCGACGGTGCGCCGGGCGGTCGCCCGCGACCGCCACCGGCTGCGGGCCAACCTGGACCGCGGCGGGCCGCAGCTGCTGCTTTCGACGTTGCACCCGGAGGTGACGTGGTCCCCGCCGGTGCTGCGGGTGCGCTTCCCGATCGACCAGGAACTGCACCTCGACGGCCGTGGGCTGCGGCTGATCCCGGCGTTCTTCGCGCACGGCATGCCGACGACGTACAAGGACCCGCTCCTCCCGCCGGCGCTGGTCTATTCGATCAGCCACCCGAGCTTCGACAGCGACGCGGAGCCGGGGCCCTCACTGGCGGCGCTGCTGGGCCAGACGCGGGCCAAGGTGCTGGTGACGATCGCGACGACGAGGTGCAACACGAGCGAGCTGGCGGACCTGACGGGCATCTCCCCGGCGACGGCGAGCCAGCACGCGTCGGTGCTGCGCGCCAGCGGGCTGATCAGCAGCAACCGGTCGGGGAAGTCGCAGATCCACGAGATCACCCCGCTCGGCCTGGGGATCATCCGGGCGAGCTGACCCGGCCGGCCGGCCACAGGCGCAGCCCGTTGCCCGAGCCGACCAGCCACCCCGCTGCCCCGCTGCCCCCTGCCCCGCCACCCCGCCACCCCGCCATCCCCGCTGCACCCGCTGCCCCGCTGCCCCGCTGCCCCGCTGCCCGAGCCGACCAGCCACGCCTCGCCCGCCGCCGACCCGGCCCAGCCGCGCGACCCCACCCCCACCTGCGGGCCGTGCGCAGCGTTCGGGGGTCGTGTTAGCCTGTCGCCGTGCTGCGCCTCACGCTGTCCTCGCGACTCGTAACCCGGCGCGCCGGCTGAACCCAGGTCGCCGGCGCGCTGCGTCGACGATCGCCTTTTTCCGGGACCTGGCCCCGATCTCATTCCCCCGTCCACAAGGGAGATCCGCCATGTCCACTTCTTTCGCCGTTCCCGCACCCCGCTCGGCCATGCTGCTGCGCCGCCGGATCGCCACCTACTTCGTCGGCGGCGCCGAAGAGATCCCCGCGCTGGTCGGTGCCCTCGAAGGCCGGCTCGTGCACGAACTGTCCGTCGACATCAAGGACGGCGTCCGCGAGAGCAGCATGGTCTGCGCCGTCCTGCTGGCGGGGGAGGAGACCGGCCCCCTGCTCGACCGGCTGCGCGAGCTGCCGTCGGTCGTCTCGGCCGAACTCGCCTGACCGCGTAACCGAAACCCGGCGGAGCACCGCCCGGGTTTCCTCCTGCTCGACCACGCCGGCGACTGGCTGCACCTCGGCCTCGCCCTTGGCGATGATCGCCGCGGGCATCGCGACGGCGGCCGATCGGGCCCGCGGCCAGTACCCGGAGCCGGAAAGCAGGGCCGCTGACTCAGGGCTTGCGGCCCACGCCCGTCGAGATCTCGTGCAGCCGGTGCCGGTCCGGGGCCAGCGGTGCGGTGTCCGCGCCGGCGCCCTCCCGCAGTCCCGCGAGGAACTCCTTCAGCGTGGCGGCCGCGTCCCGGCCCGGCTGCCAGTCCAATTCGGACGCCGCCCGGCTCGTGTCCATGACCGGCAGCCGCATGACCGCGTCGAACAGCCCCGGGGTCGCCGGGATCGCGTGCAGGCGCCAAGCCGCGTCCACCGCCGCGCGGACCACGGCCGCCGGCACCGGGATCGTGCGGGCGCCCAGCAGGTCCGCCGCGAACCGCGGGTCCACGACCGGGCCGGTCGCGATGTTGAAGGCCCCGCGCACCGGGCGCGTCACCGCGCGGCGGACGGCGTCGGCGAGATCATCGGTGTGCACGATCTGGCACCTCAGCCCGCGGATGTCCGGCACCACCGGGATCAGGCCCGGCCGCACGAGCGAACCCGGCACGAACGGCCCGGCGAACAGGCGGCGCTGCTCCGTCGCGGCACTGCGCTGGAAGACGAACCCCGGCCGCATCCGGACGACGTCGAGCTTCGGGTGCCGGCCCTCGAACGCGTCGAGGTACCGCTCCAGATAAGCCTTTTCCCGGGTGTACGCGGCCCCGGGCCAGCCGTGCGTCGGCCAGTCCTCGGTCACCGGCTCGTCGTCCTCCCGCGGCGAGTACGCCCCGATCGACGACGTGTAGACGAGCTTGGGCACGCCCGCCGTGGCCGCCGCCTCGAACACCCGCATCGAGCCGAGGACGTTCGCGCGCCACGTCCGTTCCGGACGCCGGGTGGGCTGGAACAGCCACGCCAGGTGCACGACGGCGTCGGCGCCGCGGAAGAGCGGCACGAGGTCGTCGCGTTCGACGTCGGCCGTGACGACCCCTTCCGCCGGGCGCCTGGCCAGCCCGACGATGGTCTCGACCTGCGGGTCGGCGCCCAACGCGCGCACGACCCCGGTCCCGATGTTGCCGGTCGCTCCGGTCACCACGATGCGCATCCGGGCCGGTTACCCGAGACCCGGTCCGCCAATCCTGCCATTTTCGAAGGTGAAGATCGTCCGAGGAGACCCCCGCGGTGACGGCCGCAACGGCGGCCGCGCGACCTCCGACGACGGCGCGCTCGACGTCACCCTCGTCGTGCCCAAGGCCTTCGGTGGCGCGGGTGACGGCACCAACCCGGAGCAGCTGTTCGCGGCGGGGTGGGCGTCCTGCTTCGTCAGGGCGGTCCGCCGGGTCGCGGGCGCGAAGAAGGTGCCGCTGAACGACCTCGCCGTGGTCGCCGAGGTGACCCTGCACCACGACACCGAGGCCGGCGAGTTCGAGCTCAGCGCCGTGCTGCACCTGGAGGCCTCGGGCATCGACCAGGCCACGGCCGACGAGCTCGTCCAGGGCGCCCACCAGGTCTGCCCGTACTCGAAGGCCACGCGCGGCAACATCGAGGTCACCCTCGACGCGACGGTCGCCTGACACCGCGCGACGCACTGAGGGGAGGGCCCGGGTGCGGGCCCTCCCCCGGTCACATCCGGCCGGCGTCCACGATCGCCTGGGCGAACGGCCGCGGCGCCTCCTGCGGCACGTTGTGGCCGATGCCGTCGAAGACGCGGTGCTCGTACTTGCCGGTGAACTTAGCGCGGTAGGCCTTGCCGTCCTTGGCCGCGCCGTCGAAGTCGCTGCCGATCGTGATCGCCGGGACGCCGATGGTCGCGCCGGCGGCCAGCTTCTCTTCGTACGCCTCGTACTGCGGCTCGCCCGGGGCGAGGCTCAGGCGCCAGCGGTAGTTGTGGATGACGATGGCGACGTGGTCGGGGTTGTCGAACGCCGCCGCGCTGCGGTCGTACGTTGCGTCGTCGAAGTGCCAGGCCGGGGACGCGGTCTTCCAGATCAGCTTGTTGAAGTCGTGGCGGTTCGCCGCGTAGCCGGCGCGGCCGCGCTCGGTCGCGAAGTAGTACTGGTACCACCAGCCGAGCTCGGCTTGCGGAGCCAGCGGCTGCTGGTTCGCCGCCAGGTTCGTGACGATGTACCCGCTCACCGCGACGATCGCCGTGCAGCGCTCGGGCCACAGCGCGGCGATGATGTCGACGGTCCGGCCGCCCCAGTCGTAGCCGCCGAAGACGGCCTTGTCGATCTTGAGCGCGTCGAGCAGGGCGATGACGTCCAGCGCCACGGCCGTCTGCTGGCCGTTGCGGACCGTCTCGGCGGACTTGAACGCCGTCGGGCCGTAGCCGCGCAGGTAGGGGACGATCACCCGGTAGCCCGCCCCGGCCAGGATCGGCGCGACGTCGACGTAGCTGTACGGGTCGTAGGGCCAGCCGTGCAGCAGCACCACCGGCTGCCCGCCGGCCGGCCCGAACTCGTGGTAGGCCATGGTGAGCACCCCGGCGTCGGCCTGCTTGACCGGCCCGAGCGAGGTGTGCTCCCCCGACCCGGCCCGCAGGTCGGGCGCCGAGGCGGGAGCGGCCGCGGGAGTGCCCGACGAGCAGGCCGCCAGTGACGTCGCCGCGAGCCCGGCCGCGAACGCCTGCCCGAACCTTCTCCTGCTGATCATCTGCTGCTCCTGTGCGAGAAAGACCGTGGGACTTTCACGACGTTAGGAGCTGTCCGGTGACCTGCGCGCCCGTCAGGTGACGCAGCCGG
Organism: Amycolatopsis sp. NPDC058278; assembly: GCF_042881395.1. Classification (NCBI taxonomy): domain Bacteria; kingdom Bacillati; phylum Actinomycetota; class Actinomycetes; order Pseudonocardiales; family Pseudonocardiaceae; genus Amycolatopsis; species Amycolatopsis sp. NPDC058278. The sequence continues at coordinate 13,703 of NZ_JBHVXZ010000163.1, forward strand.
TGTACGTCACCCGTCGAGGGTCTTCAGCTTCCCGGCGAGGTCGGCGCGGGAGCTCACGCCCAGCTTGGGGAAGATCCGGTGCAGGTGGGTGCCGACGGTCCGGTGCGAAAGGTACAGCCGCTGCCCGATCTCCCGGTTCGTCAGCCCCTCGGCGGCCAGCTGCGCGATGCTCAGCTCGTGCGGGGTCAGCTTGTCCCGGGCGTCCGGGCCGCGGTTCGGGCTCGACTCGCCCGCGCTGCGCAGTTCGCGGCGGGCCCGGTCGGCCCAGGCGGCCATGCCGAGGGCGTCGAACGTCTTGCGGGCGGTGCGCAGGTGCGTCCGCGATTCGACGACCCGCCGCTGCCGCCGCAGCCACTCGCCGTACGCCAGGTGGACGCGACCGCGTTCGGCGGGCCAGCCCGTCAGGTCGGCTCGCAGCGCTTCGGCGAACAGCTCGTCGCTCGGGTCGAGCACGGCCCGGGCGTACCGGAGGCCGATGTGCAGGGCGGGTGACGGCGTGTCCAGGCACTCGAGCTCGGCCAGGACACCGCGCAGCTCGCCGGTCCGCCCGGCCCGGACCGCGGCCTCGGTGAGTTCCGCGACGCAGTACGTGCGCAAGGCCAGCTGGTAGGCGGGGTCGGCCGGGTCGAGCAGCCGCCGCAGGTCGGCGAACGCGTCTTCGAACCGGCCCTCGCTCAGGCCGGTCAGCCCGCGCGTGAGCTGCACGGTGGCCAGGACGGGCCGGGCACCGGCCGCGAGCCCGGCGCGTTCGGCCTCGTCGGCCAGCGTCTTCGCCTGCTTGTGGTCGCCGCGCAGGGCGGCGATTTCGGCCTGGACCGCCGTGGCGAGCCCGGCCATGAACGGCTGGCCGGTCTCCCGCGCCAACCGGGCCGCCTCCGCCGCGGCCGGCAGCGCCCCGGCCAGGTCGCCGAGCCGGACGCGGCTCCACGCCAGGACGGCCAGCGCCCGCGGCAACAGGCCGAGCCGGCCCTGGGCCCGCAGGCCGGGCGCCGCGGCGGCGGAGAACCGGGCGGCGAGGTCGAAGGCACCGACCTGCAGCGCGGCGCTGCCCAGGTACCGGTCGACCTCGGGATCGGCGCCGGTCTTGGCGACCAGGTCCCGCAGGTGGGCCAGGACGGCTTCACCGCGTTCGAAGGGCGCGACGTACGCGGTGACGGCGACGATCCGCGGGTCGCCGTCCGGGATCGGCAGCCGATCGGCGACGTCGAGGAGGGCTTGCCGGGCGGCGGCGCCGGGCTCGGTCCAGAAGCACCGCATGGCGGCGCTCCAGAGGATCCGCACGGCGGCGTCGTGGTGCCCGTCGGCGGCGGCGGAGGCGGCGATCCGGGCCAGTTCCGCGACGCGGGCCGGGTCCTCGCGGACGCCGTCTTCGAACTCGCTGAGCAGCCGTCCGGCGGTGGCCCGGCGGCGGGCGTCGGCGGGGTTGGCGGCGTGGACCAGGCGTTCGGCGGTCTCCCGCCGCCCGGATTCGACGGCCAGCTCGGCGGCCAGCAGCAGCCGGTCGGCTCGGCGCTCCGGCTGGTCGCTGAGCCGGGCGGCCTGTTCCAGGGCGGCGATCGCGGCGGCGGCCCCGCCCCGGAAGCGGGCCCGCTCGGCGGTGCGTTCGAGTTCGGCGGCGACGGCTTCGTCGGGCCCGGCGGTCGCGGCGGCCTGGTGCCAGGCGCGGCGGTCGGGCTGGTCGCGAAGGGCCTCGACGAGGGCGAGGTGGGCGTTCCGGCGGTCGAGCGGGGTGGCGGCGGCGGGGATGGCGGACCGCATGAGCGGGTGCCGGAAGGTGACGGCCCCGGCGGAGAGCTCGACCAGGCGGGCCTCGACGGCGGGGACGAGGACCGCGGGATCGGCGCTGGTCGCCGGCACGCCGGTTTCCCTCGCCCGAAGCATCCCAGCCGCCTCCGCGCCGGGCCCTCGCGAACCGGCCTCGCCCGGCCGGGCCCCTGCGCCCGCGGCCACCCCAGGCAGCGCACCTGCCGCTTCCAGGATCTCTGTCAACGATGTCGTCTCGTTCAGCGCCGCCACCAGCAACGCCGTGCGCGTCCCCTCCGGCAGCGCCGCCACCCGGGCTGTGAACGTGCGCTCCAGGCGCTCCGTCAGCGGCAGCACCGGATCCAGCCCGTCGAGCTCGGCCACCGCCAAGGGCAGCTCCGTCAACGCCAGCGGCAACCCCGCCGCCTCCGCCAGCAGCCGCGTCCGGACCGCCGGAGCCAGCCGCGGCGCCACCGAATCCAGCAGCTCGGCCGCCGCGCCGGCCGGGAGGCGGTCCAGCACCATCGACGGCAAACCCGCCTCGAGCAACGGGGATTCCGCGCCGTCCCGCAGGGTCGCCAGCAGCACGATCGGCTCGGTCTCGATCCGCCGCGCCACGAACGCCAGGACGTCCGCGCTCGCCCGATCCAGCCAGTGCACGTCCTCCGCGACGAGCAGCAGCGGCTTGGCCGCCGCCTCCTCGGCCAGCAGCGTCAGCGCCGCCAACCCGACCAGGTACGCGCTCGGCTCGGCGCCCGAAGCCAGCCCCAGCGCCGTTCGCAGGGCTTCGCGCTGCGGCGCGGGGAGCTCCGCCACCCCGGCCCGGACCGGGTACAGCAGTTGGTGCAGCCCGGCGTAGGCCAGGTTCCGCTCGGCCTCCGCCCCGGTCGTCCGCAGCACCCGCAGCCCCGCCACCGATGCCGCCGCGGCTGTCGAAGCCACCAGCGCGGACTTCCCGATGCCCGCTTCCCCGCGCAGGAGGACGCCGCTGCGGTCCGCCGGGCCGTCGACGAGCTCGCCCAGCTCCTTCAGCTCGGTGTCCCGTCCGCTCAGCGCCATGGAAACGACCTTACCCAACCGCTGTTTCCGCAGCTCACGGCCGAAGTGACGTACGGCAGCAGCGTCATCCGACGGGCGCGGGGCCCGCCGCCCCGCACCTAGCGTTCCCCCGCAATGACCAGCGACCGGAGAGACAGATGAAACGCCTCCTTCTCGCTGCCGCCGTGCCACTGCTGCTGACCACCGTCACGCAGCCGGCCGCCTCGGCAGCAACCCCGACCCCGTGCGCCGCCGTCGCGGTGCCCGCCCCGCCCGGCGCGAAGATCGAGTCGGTGCAGGCCGCGCCCCAGCCGTCGTACTGCCTGATCACCGTCACGCTCACCCACACCGGCACGGACCACGTCAAGGTCGCCGTGGCCCTGCCGGACTCCGGGTGGAACGGCCGGCTCCAGGCCCTCGGCGGCAGCGCCTACGCCGCGGGCAACTTCGACGCGTTCCCCCAGGCCGTCAAGGACGGCTACGCCGCCGTGACGACCGACGCGGGCGTGTCCCTCAACGGCCTCGACACGTCCTGGGCGCTGAACGGCGGCCGGGTCGACCAGACGCTCCTGACCAACTTCGCCACCCGATCGGTGCACGAAGAGGCCGTGCTCGGCAAGGACGTCACCCAGCGGTACTACCAGCGGCCGATCTCGTACTCCTACTGGACCGGCTGCTCGACCGGTGGCCGCCAGGGCTACTCCGAGGCCCAGAAGTACCCCGGGGACTTCGACGGCATCCTCGCGAACGCCCCCGCCGTCGACTGGACGCAGTTCGCGGTCGCGACCCTCTGGCCGCAGATCGTCATGAACGCCGGCCACGACTTCCCGAGCACGTGCGTGCTTTCGGCCTTCCGCACGGCCGCGGTCCAGGCGTGCGACGCGCGGGACGGCGTGCCGAACGGCATCGTCGACCGGCCGGACGAGTGCGGCTACGACCCGCGCAGCCTCGTCGGGACGAAGGTGGTCTGCGACGGCCACGAGTTCACCGTCACGGCCGCGGACGCCGAGGTCGTGCGCAAGATCTGGGCCGGCCCGACCGACGAACGCGGCCGCAGGCTGTGGGCCGGGCTGCCGAAGGGCGCGGACTTCACGTGGCTGGCCGGCACCCAGCCGGGCCCCGACGGCACGCTGACCGCGCCGGGCTTCCCGGTCGCCGTCAAGTGGGTGCAGTCGTTCCTGGAGAAGCAGCCCGACTTCGACACCTCGAAGCTCACGTACGCGCAGTTCGCGGACCTGTTCCGCCAGTCGGTGCGGGAGTACGACGACGTCATCGGCACGTCCGACCCCGACCTGTCGGCCTTCCGCCGCGCCGGCGGCAAGCTGATCACGTTCGTCGGCGCGAACGATCAGCTCATTCCGCCCGGCGGCACCCTTTCGTACCGCAGTCAGGTGGAACGCACGATGGGCGGCCCGCAGCGGGTGAACGAGTTCTACCGGCTGTTCCTCGCACCGGGCGTCGAACACTGCTTCGGCGGTGGCGGCCCGGAGCCGACGAACGCGCTGGGCGCGCTCGTCGACTGGGTCGAGCACGGGAAGGCGCCGGCGACGCTGGCCGCGGCGTCCGCGGACGGGAAGACGCGCGACCTGTGCCCGCTCCCGCGGGTTTCCCGCTACACCGGCGGCGACCCGGCCACGGCGGCGAGCTACCGCTGCCGCTGAGCCCCGGTCCGCGAGCGCCATCCGGAGGC
>NZ_JBHVXZ010000164.1:0-17698 GCF_042881395.1 Amycolatopsis sp. NPDC058278
AGATGCCCCTCCAATCACGCGAGATGGCTTCTCAATCACGCGAGATGCCCCTCCAATCACGCGAACCACCCCACCCGGCCCACGAGATCCGTCCCCCATCACGCGAGTTCCGCCCTGGATCACGCGAGATCGGCTCCCGATCACGCGAGTTCCGCCCTCCAACACGCGAGATGCCCTTCCAGCCACACGAACCACCCCGCCCGGCCCATGAGATCCGCCTCCGATCACGTGAGTTCCGCTCCCGATCACGCGAGATCCGCCTCCGATCACGCGAGATCCGTCCCCATCACGCGACTTCCGTGGCCGAGCACACGACTTCCGTCCCGAATCACGCGAAACCCGCCGCGAAGCCCCGGCCGGTGGCCGCCCCTCGGTCACCGGGCCGGCCCGGCTTCGCGGCTCCCATGAACTCCGGTCCCGGGGGGTGCTTCCCTCCACCTCACCCCCCTCATCCCCCGGACCGGTGAACGCTGCGGTCCCCGTGCTCCGGCACGGGGACCGCGGCCCAGAAGTCCAGCGGCACCCGGCCCGTTCCCCGGCCCTCGAAGTCGAGCAACCGGCCCATCAGCTTGACGCTCCGCAGCGTGACCGCCCGGCCGGTGACCTCCAGCCACGGCAGCTTCGCCGCCAGTTGCGCCTCCACGGACAGCACGTCGTGCGACGAAGGCAGCCACAGCACCAGCATCAGGTTCGCCGCCCCGGTCAGCGCCGCGCACATGCGGACCTCCGGCACCATCGCCAGCGACCGGGCCGTCGTCTCCAGCTTGTCGGGCGGGACCCGCAGCCACAGCGTCACCGTGACCGGCGCCGGTGACGCCGGCCGCGCGATCTCGCAGCGGATGCGGATCGCGCCACGGCCGAGCAGCCCGTCCAGCCGGCGGCGCACCGTCGTCGCCCCGACACCGAGCGAGTCCGCCAGCGCCGCCGCCGAGGCGCGGGCGTCCGCGCCCAGCGCCAGGATCAGCGCGCGGTCCGCCGCGTCGAACCGCAGCGGTGCGCGCTGGCGAGCCGGCTTCGCCGACAACGCCTCCCGCTGACCCGGCGAGATCGCCCGCACCCGCCACCGGCTGCCTTCGGTGAAGATCCGCGGGGACAGCGTCGTCCGCACCCGCGCCACGCCGGGGATCGCCGCCACCCGGCTCGCCACGTGCGCGCCCAGCTCCCTCAGGGACGGCGCGACGACGTGGGCGAGCAGATCGCACGGCCCGGCCACGTGCTCGACCGTGGCCACGTGGACGTCCGCGGCCAGCACGGCGGCCACCGGGAAAACCGCTCCGGGCTCGCAGTCGATCGACACGAAGGCCGGCGCCAGCCGCTCGATCAGCTCGCCGCCGGCGTAAGCGGTGAGCCACGCTTCCCCGCGTTCCACGAGGGCGTCCCAGCGGCGGGACACGGTCACCGCGCCCAGGCCGAGCGCGTCCCCGAGCGTCGACCACGACGCCCGCGGCGCCGCCTGGAGGGCGTCGGCCAGTTTGAGGTCCTGCTCGGCCAACATGGCGGATTCTTCGCTCATCTGCCCTCGAAACGGTGGTTTCGGCGATTTTCCCCGGCCATTGTGCTCGACACTCGCATGATCGGCAGATGACCCTGCGCTCCGATGCCGCCGCCCTCCTCGACGAACTGGTCGCCCTCCGCCGCGACCTGCACCGCATCCCCGAGATCGGCCTCCACCTGCCGCGCACCCAGGACCGGGTCCTCGCCGCCCTGGACGGCCTGCCCCTGGAAATCACCCTCGGCAAGAACCTGTCGTCGATCACCGCGGTCCTGCGCGGCGGCCAACCCGGCGGCACCGTCCTCCTGCGCGGCGACATGGACGCGCTCCCGGTCACCGAGGCCAGCGGCGAGGAGTTCAGCTCGACCCTCGACGGCGCCATGCACGCCTGCGGCCACGACCTCCACACGGCCGGACTGGTCGGCGCGGCCCGCCTGCTCGCCGCCCGCCGGCCAGACCTCCCCGGGGACGTCGTCTTCATGTTCCAGCCCGGCGAAGAGGGCTGGGACGGCGCCGGCCACATGATCGACGAAGGCGTGCTGACGGCGTCCGGCAAGCACGTCGACGCCGCCTACGGCCTGCACGTTTCGGCCGCCAGCTACGCGAAGGGCCAGTTCACCGCCCGGCCGGGCACGCTGATGGCGGCCTCGGGCGCCCTCGAGGTCCGGGTGAAGGGCGACGGCGGCCACGGCTCGTCCCCGCACGACGCCCGCGACCCCATCCCCGCGGCCTGCGAGATGGTGACCGCCCTGCAGACGATGGTCACGCGCACCTTCGACGTCTTCGACCCGGTCGTGATCACCGTCGGCTCGTTCCACGCCGGCACCCGGCGCAACATCATCCCGGACGACGCGGTGTTCGAGGCGACGCTGCGGTCGTTCTCGCCGGAAGTCGCGGCCCGGGTGGGCGAGCGCGCGGAGCAGGTCTGCCGCGGCATCGCGCAAGCCCACGGCCTCGACATCGAAGTCACCTACGAACCCGAGTACCCCGCGACGGTCAACGACGCCGACGCCTACGACTTCGTGGCCGCCACGATCCGCGACGTCTTCGGTGAGGAGCGCTTCACCGAGATGGCCGATCCGATCACCGGTTCGGAGGACTTCTCCCGTGTCCTGGAACGGGTTCCCGGGGCGTACCTCTTCCTCGGCGCGTGCCCGGCGGACCCGGCGAGCGCCCCGGACAACCACTCACCGCGGGCGCGCTTCGACGACAGCGTGCTCGGCGACGGCGCCGCGCTGCTGGCCGAGCTCGCCGTCCGCCGCCTCGCGCTCCTGGCCGGGTGACGCCCGTGCGCAGCTGCCACTGACCCCGCTGCTGCCGTGCTCGCCCTGGGGTGGAACAGCTGCACCCGGAGAAACTGGTCGTCCACAGTGGAGGGAACGACCACGTCTGGTCCGTGTCCCGAAGGGGAGTGACCCGAACGGCGTATTGCTGTCGCTGTCGAAGGACGCTCTCCCCGCCTGGGTGTGCAGCGGCCGCCGGCAGCTCCGGATCGACCACGGCACGGTTGTGGTCGCGAGTACGCTGGCCTTCGTGCTCGGCATCTTCCGGCCGGATCTGCCGGCCAACCTGCGGCGGGTGCCGGTCGGCAAGGTCCCGGTGCCGGCCGGGCTGGCCGCCGGCGAGCTCGTGGTCCTCTGGCTGACCTTTGTGGACACTCATCTCGCCGGCACGGTCACCGTCGGCTCGGCCGCGGTGGTGGCGCCGCGACGGACTTCTCTCGTGGAGGCGGCGTGACGCGCACGGTGTTCACCGGCGGCTCGGTGTTCGACGGCACCGGCGCGGACCCGGCACCGGCCGACGTCGTCGTCGAGCACGGCCGGATCATCGACGTCGGAACCGGCCTGGACGGCGACGAAGGCGTCGACTGCACCGGCACGGTGCTGCTGCCGGGGCTGTTCGACTGCCACGTGCACGTGACGATCTCGGACATCGGGCTGCTGTCCCGGGTGCAGAAGCCGTTCTCCTACCAGTTCTACGAAGCCGCGCGGAACCTCTGGGCGACCCTCGGGCTGGGGATCACGACGGTCCGCGACGCGGCGGGCGCGGACCTCGGCATCAAGCAGGCGGTGGACGACGGGCTGATCCCCGGCCCGCGGCTGCAGATCTCGATCGGCTTGATCAGCCCGACCGGCGGCCACGGCGACGCGTGGAACCCCTCGGGGCTGTGCGTCCCGCTGCTGGTCCCGCACCCGGGCCGGCCGGAGACCACGGTCGACGGTCCCGACGAGATGCGCCGGGTGGCCAGGACGCTGCTGCGCGCGGGCGCGGACGTGCTCAAGGTCTGCACGACCGGCGGCGTGCTGTCTCCGCGCGACGACCCCCGACACGCGCAGTTCACCCCGGAGGAGCTGGACGTCCTGGTGACGGAGGCGGCGATGCAGGGCCGCCCGGTGATGGCGCACGCCCAGGGCGCGGCGGGCATCAAGAACGCGGTCCGCGCGGGCGCGCGTTCGATCGAGCACGGGATCTACCTCGACGACGAAGCGATCGAGCTGATGCTCGGCCGCGGAACCTGGCTGGTGCCGACGCTGATCGCCCCGGTCAACGTGGTCCGCGCGGCCGACGCGGGCGTCGACCTCCCGGCGGCGGTGGTGGCGAAGGCGCGTGAAGTGGTGGAGGCCCACCGGGACTCGGTCCGCCGCGCGTACGCGGCGGGCGTCCGGATCGCGATGGGCACGGACAGCGGAGTGGGGCCGCACGGGACGAACCTCGAGGAACTGGCCCTGATGGCGGCGTGCGGCATGAAACCGGGGGACGTCCTGGAGGCCACGACCTCATCGGCGGCCCGGTTGATGGGCCTGGACGGCGAACTGGGCCGGCTGGAGCCGGGCCTGCGGGCGGACGTCGTGGTGGTGGCCGGGGATCCGTACGACTTCCCGGCGCTGGCGTCGAACATCCGGGAGGTCTGGAAGGACGGCATCCGAGTGGTCTGACGCCGTGTCGTCCGGCTGGGTACGCGTGTCGTCCGGCGGAGTACGCGTGTCGTCCGTCAGAGCTCCGGGCTCAGCAGCTCCCGCAGTGCCGCGGCGAACTTCGCGGGGTTCCGCTGCGGTGCCAGGTGCGACCCCGGCAGCTCGGTGAACGGCAATCCCAGCTCCAGCGCCAGGATCTTCGCCGGCTGGTAGTGGTAGCGGCCCCGGCTGCCCTCGCCCGCCACCGGGACGATCTCCGTGCTCGCCTTGCGCAGCGCCCGCAGGTCCGGCAGGTAGTCGAAGAACTCCGTCAGCTCGCGGTCGAACAGCCGGATCCACTCGGCTTCGTGGGGGAGGCGCAGGTTCGGCAGGTTCGGCAGGGCCGCGCCCGCGATCGCGTCCGCGAAGCGCGTCACCGCGGCCATCAGCTCACCCGAACGGGCCAGCCGGACCTGTTCGGCCGCCGCTTCGAGCCAGCCGCCCGCGTCCGGCATCAGGTGCACCGCCGGGGGTTCGTGCGCGACCAGCGTCGTCACGCGGTCCGGGTGCCGGGCGACGAGGTCGAGGCCGATCAGGGCGCCCGCGCTGGAGCCGAACACCCGGGCCGGGCCGTCGGCCGCGTGGTCGAGGACGGCCAGTGCGTCGTCCGCCTGCAGGGAAACCGGGACCGGGCCCGTCGTCGTGTCCGTGCTGCCGAAGTGGCCGCGGCGATCGTAGGTGATCACGGTGTAGTCCGCGTACAGCTGCTTCGCCAGCGCGCGGTAGGCGTCGCCCGATCCGGTGCCGCCCGCGATCAGCAGCAGTGCCGGGCCCTCGCCGCCACGGCGGACGAGGAGCTCACCGTCCTCCACCGGGCAACGGCTTTCCGAGATCATGCCCCGAAGTGAAGCACAGGCTATTCACTGGACGGCGTGGTGGTCGATCCCTAACGTGCGCGGCATGGCACAACGGCGAGCGATCCTCAGCGGGTCGACCTTCGAAGAGCAGATCGGCTACGCCCGGGCGGTGGTCCACGGCGACCGCGTGTACGTCTCGGGCACCACCGGTTTCGACTACCGGGCGATGACGATCTCCGACGACGTCGCCGAGCAGGCGGCCCAGTGCCTGCGCAACATCGAAGCGGCGCTGGCCGAGGCGGGCTGCACGTTCGCGGACGTGGTCCGCGTCCGCTACCTGCTGCCTTCGCGCGAGGACTTCGAGCCGTGCTGGCCGGTGCTGCGCAAGGCGTTCGCGGACGTCCGCCCGGCCGCGACGATGCTGGAGTGCGGCCTGGCGGACCCGCGGATGAAGATCGAGATCGAGGTGGACGCCCACCTGCCGGGCTAGAGCCGTTCGATGATCGACGCGGTGGCCAGCGCGCCGCCCGCGCACATCGTCACCAGGGCCGTCGAGGCGTCCCGGCGCTCCAGCTCGTGCAACGCCGTCGTCAGCAGGCGGGCTCCCGTGCTGCCCACCGGGTGGCCGAGGGCGATCGCGCCGCCGTTGACGTTCACCCGGGACGGGTCCGGCAAAACCACCTGCTGCCAGGACAACGCGACCGAGGCGAACGCCTCGTTGACCTCGAACAGGTCCACGTCACCCACGGTCATCCCGGCCCGGGACAGCACCCGTTCCGTCGCGCGGATCGGGCCGTCCAGGTGGTAGTACGGCTCGGCGCCGACCAGTGCCTGTGCCACGATCCGGGCCCGGGGACGCAGCCCCAGCGCCGCGGCCCGGTCGGCGTCCAGCAGGAGCAGGGCCGCCGCGCCGTCGGAGATCTGGGAGGACGTGCCCGCCGTGTGGATGCCGTCCTCGACCACCGGCTTGAGCCGGGCGAGGCCTTCGACCGTCGTTTCGCGCAGGCCCTGGTCGCGCGCGACCAAGCGCGTTTCCCCCGTCGGATCGCCCGAATCGGACAGGACCGGGGCCTTCACCGGCACCACCTCGCGGTCGAAGTGGCCTGCCTCCCAGGCAGCCGCCGCCTTCTGCTGGGACGCCGCGCCGAACGCGTCGACGTCCTCCCGGGTCAGGCCGCGGCGGACCGCGATCCGCTCCGCCGCGCCGTACTGGTTGGGCAGGTCGATCGACCACGACGACGGCCGCGGTGAAGCGCCGGCCCGGTTCGCGCCCAGCGGCACCCGGCTCATCGCCTCGACCCCGCACGCGACGCCGGCCTCGATGGCACCCGCCGCGATCAGGCCGGCGACGAGGTGGGTGGCCTGCTGCGCCGAGCCGCACTGGGCGTCGATCGTCGTCGCGCCCGCCGTCTCGGGCAGCCCGGCGTGCAGCCACGCCGTGCGCGTGACGTTGTTCGACTGCTCACCGGCCTGCGTGACGCAGCCGCCGATGAGCTGTTCGACGAGGGCCGGGTCGATCCCGGCGCGGTCCAGCAGGGCGAGCTGCGCGGCACCCAGCAGCTCGGCCGCGTGCAGGCCGGCGAGCAGCCCGTTCCGCTTGCCGATCGGGGTCCGCACGGCTTCGACGATGACCGGCACGCCCATGTCGTCCCTTTCGTCGGGAAACACTGTTCACTACCCCAAAAACTAGAACAAGTTATCGTTTCGTGCAAGTCTACGCAGGCTCGAGCCTGTCTTGATCTTCGGATGGTGAGCGCACGCTCACCTGGCATCATCGGTTAAGTAAACGGGTTTCACTTACGGTCTTCCGTTGGTTAACGCCGTATGCTTCAATCCAACCTAGAACGTGTTCCAAGCCGAACCGTGGGAGGCAACGTGGCCGCTCCGCTCATCCCCGCCGGGTTCGACTTCACCGATCCCGATCTCTTGGCACAGCGACTTCCCGTCGCCGAGTTCGCCGAACTCCGGCGAACCGCCCCGGTGTGGTGGAACCCCCAGAAGCACAACACCGCGGGCTTCCGCGACGACGGCTATTGGGTCGTCTCGCGGCACGCGGACGTCAAGGAGGTCTCGCGCGACAGCACGCTCTACTCGTCGCGGGAGAAGACCGCCATCATCCGCTTCGACGAGAACATGACCGAGGACAACCTCGAAGCGAACCGCCTGGTGCTGCTCAACATGGACGCCCCGCAGCACACCAAGCTGCGGCGGATCGTGTCCAAGGGCTTCACCCCGCGGTCCATCTCGAAGCTCGAGGACACGCTGCGGGACCGCGCCGAACGGATCGTCTCCGAGGCGAAGAAGAAGGGGTCGGGCGACTTCGTCACCGACGTCGCGTGCGAGCTGCCGCTGCAGGCGATCGCCGAGCTGATCGGCATCCCGCAGGAGGACCGGCTGAAGATCTTCGACTGGTCCAACCAGATGGTCGCCTACGACGACCCCGAGTACGAGGTCGAGCCCCTGGAGGCGTCCACCCAGCTCATCGGCTACGCCTGGAACATGGCCGAGGACCGCCGCAGGTGCCCGATGGACGACATCGTCACGAAGCTGATCCACGCCGACGTCGACGGTGAAGAGCTCGGCTCCGACGAGTTCGGCTTCTTCGTGATCCTACTTGCCGTCGCGGGCAACGAGACCACGCGCAACTCCATCACCCACGGCATGAAGGCCCTCCTGGACCACCCGGACCAGTGGGAGATCTTCAAGGACCAGCGGCCGAAGACCGCGCCCGACGAGATCGTCCGCTGGGCCACTCCGGTGATCGCCTTCCAGCGCACCGCCACCCGGGACACCGAGCTCGGCGGCGCGCACATCCGCAAGGGCGACCGCGTCGGCATGTTCTACAGCTCCGCCAACTTCGACCACGAGGTGTTCCAGGACCCGGAGAAGTTCGACGTGCTCCGCGAGGACAACCCGCACGTGGGCTTCGGCGGCACCGGATCGCACTACTGCATCGGCGCGAACCTGGCCCGGCTGCAGATCGACCTGATCTTCAACGCGATCGCCGACGTGATGCCGAACATCACCGAGGCGGCACCCCCGGTGCGGCTGCGGTCGAGCTGGCTGAACGGCATCAAGCACTACCCGGTGAACTACGGCTGAGGAACGCGGCGACCCGCTCCCAGGTGAGTTCGGCCCCGGCCACGTCGTGGTCGGGGCCGTCCGCGTCGGTGTAGAAGTGGCCGAGGCCCGGGTAGGTGTACACCCGGGCCTCGGCGCCCGACCGCGCCGCGGCTTCGCGCCAGGCCGCGACCTGCGCCGGGGGCGCGATCGGGTCGGGATCGGCGACGTGGACCTGCACCGGCAGGCCCGCGCGGTGCCCGGCCGGCAGCGCCCCCATCGCGTGCAGGAGCACGACACCGGCGGTGCCGGGCCGGTGCGGCAGCACGGTCTCGACGACGCCCGCCCCCATCGACACGCCCACGAGCACGGTCTCGGCGGGCAGATCTCGCACGCCGTCGCGGGCTCGCCGGGTGATGGTCTCCCAGCCGACGGCGTCCTTCAGCGCGAAGCCCTCGTCGAGGGTTGCCGCCGTGCGGCCGGCGTAGAGGTCCGGGGTGGTGACGTGGTGCCCGGCCGCCCGCAGCCGGTCGGCGAAACCGAGCTCGACGGGCCGTAATCCCAGCACCGAGTGGAACATCACGATGTCGCTCACCCGGCGATTCTGCCAGGGGCTGCCATGATGGGACGATGCCTTCGCGAGCGACCGTGGACGTCGAGTTCGCCATCCGCGTCACCGAACCCGGGCCCGCGGCGATCTCGGTCTCCGCGGCGCACGCCGACACCGACGAACTCCGCGTGTCCTGGCACGGGCCCGGCCGGCCCGTCGAGTTCGCGCACGGCACCCGGGCCGAGGTGTTCGACCTGCCCGCCGGCGAGCACCGCGTCAGCTACCACGCCGAGCGCGTGTTCACCGACCCCGAACCCGAGCCCGTGACGCTCGCCGACGTCATCGTGTTCACCCGGCCGAGCCGGTACTGCCCGTCCGATCGCGTCGCCGGGCTCGTGCCGCCGGAGCTGCGCAACCTCGAGAACCGCGGGAAACAGGTCGAAGCCGTCGTCCGGCACGTCCACGAGCGACTGTCCTATGTGGTCGGTTCGAGCCGGCCCGCCGACGACGCGATCGACACCCTGCTCGCCGGCGAAGGCGTCTGCCGCGACTTCGCGCACGTCTGCATCACCCTGTGCCGGTTCCTCGACATCCCCGCGCGCTACGTCGGCGTCTACGCGCCCGGGCTCGCGCCGATGGACTTCCACGCCGTCTTCGAAGCCGCGGTCGACGGTCACTGGTACGTCTTCGACGCCACCCGGCTCGCGCCGCGCCAGACCATGCTCCGGATCTCCACCGGCCGCGACGCCGCCGACACCGCCTTCCTCGCCACGCTCGGCGGCGAACTCGACTTCCTGGGCAGCACCATCTTCGCGACGACGGACTCCGCACTGCCCGTCGACGACGGATCCGGCCTGGTCGTTCTCGGCTGACCCGCGTGTTGCCTGCGCAAAGACGGCCCCGGCTGGGTAGACAGTCTTCGTGAACAGTTCCCCCAAGGCGCCCAGCCGCTGGGCCCGGGCGCGCGCCCGGTACCGGTGGCTGGACCACCTCGCCCGCGCGACCAACCGCTACATCGAGTCCGGCGGTTACCACTACGTCGCCTCGATCACCTACTTCAGCCTGCTGTCGCTGGTGCCGCTGCTGATGGTCGCCTCGTCGGTCGCCGGGTTCGTGCTGGCCACCCAGCCGAACCTGCTCGACACGCTGGTGCACGCGATCGTCAGCACGCTGCCCGGCGGGCTCGGCGACAAAGCCACGGAACTGCTCACCGGCTTCGTCGAGCAGCGGACCAGCGTCGGCGTGGTCGGCCTGGCCATCGGCCTCTACTCCGGCTGGAACTGGATGAACGCGCTGCGGGACTCGCTGACGGCGCTGTGGGGGCAGAACCGGTCGGACCAGTCGCTGCTGCGGCTGATCCTGGGCGACCTGCTCGCCCTGCTCGGCCTGACCGCGGCCCTGCTGGTGTCGTTCACGCTCACCATCTCCGGCACCGCGCTCGGCGGCTACCTCCTCCGGCTGGCCGGCCTCGACGACACCAGCTGGGGGCACCAGCTCGTGTCGGCCTCCTCGGTGCCGCTGTCGCTGGCCGCCGACTGGCTGGTCTTCCTCTGGGTGCTCACCCGGCTGCCCCGGCAGAAGGTCGGCGTGCGCAGCGCGATCCGCGGCGCGATCGCCCTCGCCGTCGGGTTCGAGGTGCTGAAGCTGCTCGGCGGGTTCTACCTCCGGCTGATCGGCGACTCGCCGACCGGGATCGCGTTCGGCTCGATCATCGGCCTCATCTTCTTCATCTCACTGGTCGCGCGCCTGCTCGTCTACGTCACGGCGTGGACCGCGACCGGCTCCGACGCACCCCCGAAGCCGGTCCAGCCGCCGGCGCCGGTGGTGCTGAATCCGGTGGTCGTGGTGGACCCGCCGATCGCGGTGCCCGCCACGGTCGGCGTGGTCACCGGCGTCCTCGGCACCCTGCTCGCGCTCCGCTGGCGCCGCTCCCGCCGGTGATCAGCGGGGCTTCTCCGAGCCCACCAGCCACATTGAGAAGTACTGCGACCCGCCGCCGTAGGCGTGCCCGAGCGCGCGGCGCGCGCCGTCCACCTGGTAGTCCCCGGCCCGTCCCATGACCTGCTTCGCGGCCTCCGAGAACCGCAGCATGCCGGACGCGCCGATCGGGTTGGACGAGAGCACCCCGCCGGAGGGGTTGCACGGCAGCCGGCCGCCGATCGCCGTCTCGCCCTTCTCGGTGACCTTCCAGCCTTCGCCTTCGGGGGCGAAGCCGAGGTTCTCCAGCCACATCGGCTCGAACCACGAGAACGGCACGTAGATCTCGGCGACGTCCACTTCGGACATCGGGTCGGTGATGCCCGCCTCGGCCCACAGCGCGGCCGCGGCCTCGCGCCCGGCCCGGGGGTTCACCTGGTCGCGGCCGGCGAACGTGGTCGGCTCGGTGCGCATCGCCGTCGCGTGGATCCACGCCGCGCCGCCTTCGACCGCGTCCCCGGCGGCCTCGTCGCCGAGCACCATCGCGCACGCGCCGTCGGACGACGGGCACGTCTCGTCGTAGCGGATCGGGTCCCACAGCATCTGCGACGCCCGCACCGACTCGACGGTGATGTCCGGCTGCTGCAGGTGCGCATACGGATTGAGCGCGCCGTTGCGCCGGTCCTTCGCCGCGACGATCGCCCCGACGTGCTCGGGTGCGCCCGAGCGGCGGATGTAGGAACGCACGTGCGGCGCGAAGTAGCCGCCCGCGCCGGCCCCGACCGGCATCTGGAACGGCGGCAGGATCGACAGCCCCCACATCGCGTTCGACTCGGACTGCTTTTCGTAGGCCACGGTGAGCACGCGCCGGTGCACGCCCGACTGGATGAGCGACGCCGCCACCAGCGCCGTCGAGCCGCCCACCGACCCGGCGGTGTGCACGCGCAGCAGCGGCTTCCCGGTCGCGCCGAGCGAGTCGGCGAGGAACAGCTCGGGCATCATCACGCCCTCGAACAGGTCGGGGGCCTTGCCGAGCACGACGGCGTCGATGTCGGCCCACTCCACCTGGGCGTCGGTCATCGCGCGGTCGATCGCCTCGCGCAGCAGGCCCGGCATCGAGACGTCCTGCCGCTTGGCGCGGTGGTGCGTCTGGCCGGTGCCGAGCACGGCGGTGAGCTGCTTGGTCATCGGGCCTCCAGCACGGTCACCAGGTTTTGTTGCAGGGCCGGGCCGCTCGTCGCGTGCGCCACGGCCTTGCGGGATTCGCCGCTGTGGATCCGGCTCGCCGCTTCGCCGATCCGGGCGAGCCCGGCGGAGAACATCGGGTTCGCGGCCAGCGCCCCGCCGGAGGGGTTGATCTTCACGCCGTCGCCGAGCCCGAGCGCGGCGCGCAGGATGAGCTCTTGGTGCGTGAAGGGTGCGTGCAGCTCCGCGAGGTCGACGCCGTCGAGGTCCAGGGCCTCGGCCGCCGCCTCGGTGGACGGCGAGCGGGTCAGGTCGCGGGCGCCGAGCACGGGGGAGTCGACGCGGTGCTCGATACCGGTGATCACCGCCGGGCGCTCGACGATCTCGCGCGCCCGTTCCACAGTGGACAAGACGATGACGGCGGCGCCGTCGGTGATCGGGGCGATGTCGTGCTTGCGCAGTGGGTCGGCGAAGTACGGCGTGTCGAGGAGTTCCGCGACGTCCTGGCCGGTTCCGCGGGCGGCGACTTCGGCCAGGTCCTTTTCGGACCAGAGTCCGGCCTCCAGGCCCAGGCGGGCCTGGATCCCGGCGATCGAGACCGAGTCCGGCCACAACGGCGTGACGACGTACGGGTCGAGCTGCAGGGCGAGCACCCGGCGCAGCTGCCCCGCGCTGGACTTGCCGAAGCCGTAGACGAGCGCGGTCTCGACCTCGCCCATCTTGATCTTCAGCCACGCTTCGTACAGCGCCCAGGCGGCGTCCATCTCGACGTGCGACTCGTGGATCGGCGGGAACGCGCCGATCGCGTCGACGGCGGCGATGAAGGAGAACGCGCGGCCGGCCAAGTAGTCCGACGAACCGGAACACCAGAAGCCGATGTCCTGTTTGGACAGGCCGGTCTGCGCGAAGACCTCGGCGAAGATCGGGACGAGCATCTCCACGCCGTTGGTGGTGCCCGGGGTTTCGCGGACGTTGGGGGCCTTCGCGAAGCCCGCGATCGCGACGTCTGGCATCAGGACCTCACAGGTGGTGGGCGAAGGTTTCGTAAGCCGCGTCCGGCTCGCCGGTCGGCTCGAAGTGGCTGATGTTCTCCAGCGACGTCCACCACTGATCGCGCGGCTTCCACGCGGCGCGCACCCGCATGCCCATCTTGACGTCTTCGGCGGCGCAGCCGAGGACGAGGTGGAGGAAGGCGATGTCGGCGCCGTCGAGCAGGATGTAGGCGGCGACGTACGGCGGCTTGATCCGCTGGCCGAGGAACGGGACGTTGACGATGCAGAAGGTGGTGACGATGCCGGTGTCGGGCAGCTCGACCTCTTCGGTGGTCGGCACGCCGTCGGTCGGGCAGGCGCCGCGCGGCGGGATGTAGACCTTGCCGCAGGCGGGACAGCGCTGGCCGATCAGCTTCCCCTCGGCGAGCCCGCGCAGGTAGGTGCTCTCCTCGGGGGAGGCGGAGTGCATGTACTTGAGGTGCACCGGCGTGATGACGATGCTGACCGGCGCGCCCTCCTCGCGGTCGGCGACCGGGGGAGCGGGTTCGGTGGGCGTGGTGTCCTCGGCGTCCACGGGCAGGAAGTAGGCGATGTCGCGGATGTGCCCGACGACCTCGTCGGCCCAGCGCACGCGCACCCGCTGTCCACTGTGGATGTTCCCGGGGTCGCCGGCGTCGACGGCGTGCAGCATCGGGGTGTCGGCGCCGTCGAGCTGGACGAGCGCCCAGGCGAAGGGACGGCTCAGCGGCTGCCCGTCGAGGGGTTCGGGGCACCACGACCACGAGACGACGGTGCCCTCTTCGGCCACGGGAACGAACTCGCTGAGCTGCGCGGCGGTCACGGGGTCGTACTCGACCGGCGGGACGTGCACCCGGCCGTCGCTGCCGCGGATGCCTTCGATCCGGCGGTCACGCAGCGCGTTGACGAACCGGCCGATGACGGGCCCGGTCGAGCGGGTGTAGTCGAAGCCGACGTTCAGCGGTGCCGCAAGCGGTGTCTCGGTCACGTCCTTGAGTGAAACACGTTCTCGTTCTGCCGACAAGGCTCCTCCGGGAGGCGTCTGAATGTGAATAGAACGCGTTCTCGGTCAGTGGCCCTTGAAGTCCGGCTTCCGCTTCTCCGAGAACGCCCGCGGCCCCTCCTTGGCGTCCTCCGACGCGAACACCTCGATGCCGTACTGCGAGTCCAGCTTGAAGGCCTCTTCCTCGTGCAGGCCCTCCGTGTCGCGGATCGTCCGCAGGATCGCCCGCACCGCCAGCGGCCCGTTCGTGTTGATCAGCCCGGCCAGTTCGAGGGCCTTCGAGAGCGCGGCGCCGTCCGGGACCACGTGCCCGATCAAGCCGATGGCCAGCGCCTCCGTCGCGGTCAGGTGACGGCCGGTCAGCAGGATGTCCGCGGCCACCGTGTACGGGATCTGGCGCGGCAGCCGCACCGCCGAGCCGCCCATCGGGAACAGGCCCCAGCGCGCCTCCGAGACCCCGAAGCGGGCCGACTCGCCCGCCACCCGGATGTCGGTCCCCTGGAGGATCTCGGTGCCACCCGCGATCGCCGGGCCCTCGACCGCCGCGATCAGGGGCTTCGTCAGGCGGCGGCCCTTCAAAAGGCCCGGAATGCGCGAAGGGTCGAACTTGCCCGAGGCGAACGACTCCGACGGCGAGTTGCGGGACATCGACTTGAGGTCCGCGCCCGCGCAGAACGCGCCGCCCGCGCCGGTCAGGATGCAGCTGCGGATCGAGTCGTCGGAATCGACGCGGTCCCAGGCGTCGACCATGATCGACATCATCTCGCCGGTGATCGCGTTGCGCGCTTCGGGCCGGTTCATCGTGACGACGAGGGTCTGGCCCTCCTGTGTCACCAGCGCGTGCGGTTCACCCACGGAAGACCTCCTGAAGGAGCAGTGCCATTGCCCGGAACGATAACATGTTCTACTTTGAGGGCGTGGCACTCAACATCGCGGATCTTCTGGAGCACGCCGTCGACGCCGTGCCGGAGCGCGTCGCGGTCGTGTGCGGCGACCGGCAAGTCACCTTCGCCGAACTGGAGGCGCGGGCCAACCGGCTCGCCCACCACCTCGCCGCGCACGGCGTGGGACGCGGATCCCACATCGGGGTCTACTCCCGCAACTCGATCGAGGCCTTGGAGGCGATGATCGCGGCGTACAAGCTGCGCGCGATCGCCGTCAACGTCAACTACCGCTACGTGCACGGCGAACTCGTCTACCTCTTCAACGACGCCGAGATCGTCGCGCTCGTGCACGAACGCAGCTACGCGGACAAGGTCGCCGCGGTGCTGCCGGAGGCGCCGAAACTGAAACACGTTGTCGTGATCGACGACGGCAGTGACGGCGACTACGAAAGCTACGGCGGCGTCGACTACGAGACGGCGCTGAGCCAGGAGTCCCCCGACCGGGACTTCGGGGAACGATCGGGCGACGACCTCTACATCCTCTACACCGGGGGCACCACGGGCTACCCCAAGGGCGTGCTCTGGCGGCAGGAGGACGTCTGGCGCGCGCTCGGCGGCGGGATCAACTTCGTCACCGGGGAGTACGTCCCGGACGAGTGGACGCTCGCCGAGCAGGGCAAGTCCGGGAGCCTGAGCCGGCTGCCCGCCGCGCCGCTGATCCACGGGGCCGCGCAGTGGGCCGCGTTCGGCGCGCTGTTCACCGGCAGCCCGGTGGTGTTCGTGCCCCGCTTCGACGCCCACGAGATCTGGAAGGCCGTGCAGAAGCACAAGGTCCAGGTCCTCACGATCGTCGGCGACGCGATGGCCCGGCCGCTCATCGAGGCCTACCACGAGGGGAACTACGACGCTTCGTCGATCGTCGCGGTGTCGAGCCACGCCGCGCTGTTCTCGCAGTCGGTGAAACAGCAGTTCGTCGAGCTCGTGCCGCCCCACGCGCTGGTCACCGACGCGATCGGCGCGTCGGAGAGCGGCTTCACCGGCATCGGCGCGGTGGCCAAGGGGTCCGACCACAGCGCCGGCCCGCGGGTGAACTTCGGCCAGGACGCCGTCCTGCTGGACGAAGACGGCAACATCGTCGAAAAGAAGCCCGGTGCGACCGGGCTGATCGGCCGCCGCGGGCACGTCCCGCTCGGCTACTACAACGATCCCGAGAAGAGCAAGAAGATCTTCGTCGAGGTCGACGGCGTCCGGTACGTCGTCCCGGGCGACTACGCCCGCTACGAGGAGGACGGCACCGTCACGCTGCTCGGGCGCGGCTCGCAGTGCGTCAACACCGGCGGCGAGAAGGTCTACCCGGAAGAGGTCGAAGGGGCGCTCAAGTCCCACCCCGACGTCTTCGACGCGCTCGTCATCGGCGTCCCGGACGAGCGGCTCGGCCAGCGCGTCGCCGCCGTCGTCCAGCTCCGCGAGGGCGCCGAACCGGACCTCGCCGGCCTCGAAGAGCACGTCCGCGGCGAGATCGCCGGCTACAAGGTGCCACGGACCGTCTGGCTGGCCGGCGAGATCGGGCGCTCGCCCAGCGGCAAGCCGGACTACCCCTGGGCCCAGCGCTACGCGGCCGAGCACGAACCGGCCGCGGCCCAGCCCGTCTGAGGAGGACAACCCCGTCTGAGGAGGACAACACAGTGCGGACACCCCTGTGCGACCGGCTCGGCATCGACCTGCCGATCGTCGGGTTCACCCCGTCGGAGCACGTCGCCGCGGCACTCAGCCGCGCCGGCGGGCTCGGCGTGCTCGGCTGCGTGCGGTTCAACGACGCCGCCGAGCTCGACCGGGTGCTCACCTGGATGGACGAGAACACCGGCGGGAAACCGTACGGCGTCGACATCGTCATGCCGGCCAAGGTGCCCGCCGAGGGCACCCAGGTCGATCTGGCGAAGCTCATCCCGGACGGGCACCGCGCGTTCGTCGACCGCGTCCTGAAAGAGCTGTCAGTGCCGCCGCTGCCGGACGACACCGACGAGCGCGCGGGCGTGCTCGGCTGGCTGCACTCGGTCGCCCGGTCGCACGTCGAGGTCGCGCTCAACCACCCGATCAAGCTGATCGCCAACGCGCTCGGCTCGCCGCCGGCGGACGTGATCGGCCAGTGCCACGATCGCGGGGTGCCGGTCGCGGCGCTCGCCGGGAAGGCCGAGCACGCCGTGCGGCACGTCGAAAACGGCGTCGACTTCGTGGTGGCGCAGGGTTACGAAGCCGGCGGGCACACCGGCGAGATCGCGTCCATGGTGCTGGTGCCGGAGATCGTCGACGCGGTCGACGTGCCGGTGCTGGCCGCGGGCGGAATCGGTTCCGGCCGCCAGATGGCCGCCGCGCTCGCGCTCGGCGCGTCCGGCGTCTGGATGGGGTCGATGTGGCTGGCCACCGAGGAGTACCTGCAGACGATGGGCGAATCGGTGGCGATGCAGCAGGCGCTCGTCGCGGCGTCGTCGTCGGACACCGTGCGGACGCGGATCTACACGGGCAAGCCGGCCCGGCTGCTGAAGACCCGCTGGACCGAGGCGTGGGCCGCGCCGGACGCGCCCGAGCCGCTGCCGATGCCGCTGCAGAACCTGCTGGTTTCCCCGGCCCACAACCGGATCCACGCGGCGAACGACCCGAGCGTGGTGTCGATGCCGGTCGGGCAGATCGTCGGCCGGATGAACCAGGTCCGTCCGGTGGCCGACGTCGTCGCGGAACTGGTGAGCGGCTACGAAGAAGCGTTGTCCCGCTTGGACAAGACCCGCTGAACGAGAGAAAGGGGCCCCGCCGCGGCGGGGCCCCTTTTCCGTGCGTGAACGGTTACAGCG
>NZ_JBHVXZ010000165.1:0-17590 GCF_042881395.1 Amycolatopsis sp. NPDC058278
GTGATTGACGCCGGAACTCGCGTGATCAAAGCCGGATCTCGCGTGATTGAAGCCGGAACCGGTGAGTTCCGGCTTCAATCACGCGAGTCACGGGCCCAGTCACGCGAGTTCCGGGCTCAATCACAGCTCAGAGGGTCTTCTCCAGCCGGCCGGCCAGCAGCTTGATGAACCGCGACGGGTCGGCCAGCTCACCGCCCTCCGCGAGCAGGGCCATGCCGTAGAGCAGCTCGGCCGTCTCGGCCAGGCCCTCGTCCTCCGGCCGGGAGGCGTGCGCCTCGCGCAGCCCGGTCACCAGCGCGTGGTCCGGGTTGAGCTCGAGGATGCGCTTGATCGGCGGCAGCTCCTGCCCCATCGCGCGGTACATCTTCTCGAGCGTCGGGGTCAGGTCGTGCGTGTCCCCGACGATGCAGGCCGGCGACGTCGTCAGCCGCGAGGACAGGCGGACCTCCTTGACGGTCTCGCCCAGCGCCGTGCCCATCCACGTCAGCAGGCTCTCGAAGTCCTTGTTCTGCTGTTCGCGGGCGACCTCGGTGGCCTTCTTGTCCTCTTCCGATTCGAGGTCGACCTGGCCCTTGGCGATGGACCGGAACTGCTTGGAGTCGAAGCCCGGCACCGCGTCGACCCACATCTCGTCGATCGGGTCGGTCAGCACCAGCACCTCGAAGCCCTTGGCGCGGAACGCCTCCATGTGCGGCGAGTTCTCGATCGCGGACCGCGATTCGCCGGTCATGAAGTAGATGTGCTCCTGGCCCTCCTTCATCCGCGAGACGTAGTCACGCAGCGAAGTCGGCTTCTCGGTGTCATGCGTCGAAGCGAAGGACGAGATTTCCAGGATGGCTTCGCGGTTCTCGAAGTCGTCGAGCAGGCCCTCCTTGACCGCCCGGCCGAACTCGCGCCAGAACGTCGCGTACTTCTCGGCGTCGGCGGTCATCATCGTCTTGACCGTCGACAGGACCTTCTTCACCAGGCGACGGCGGATCAGCTGGATCTGCCGGTCCTGCTGCAGGATCTCCCGCGACACGTTCAGCGAAAGGTCCTGCGCGTCGACGACGCCCTTGACGAACCGCAGGTACTCGGGGACGAGCGACTCGCAGTCGTCCATGATGAACACGCGCTTGACGTAGAGCTGGACGCCGCGCTTGCGCTCGCGCAGGAACAGGTCCATCGGCGCGTGCGAGGGCAGGAACAGCAGCGCCTGGTACTCGAACGTCCCCTCGGCCTGCAGCCGGATCGTCTCCAGCGGGTCCTGCCAGTCGTGGCTGACGTGCTTGTAGAACTCGTGGTACTCCTCCTCGGAGACCTCGCTCGACGAGCGCGCCCACAGCGCCTTCATCGAGTTGACGGTCTCGGCCTCCGCCTCCTCGCCGTCACCCTTCATCCGGATGGACCAGGTGATGAAGTCGGAGTACTTCTTGACGATCTCGCGGATCTTCGCCGCGGACGTGTAGTCGTAGAGGTGGTCCTCGGTGTCCTCGGGCTTGAGGTGCAGCGTGACCGCGGTGCCCTGGGGCGCGTCTTCGACCGGCTGGATCGTGTACGTGCCTTCGCCGGTCGACTCCCAGCGGACGCCCTCGGTGGTGCCGGCGCGGCGCGTCACGAGGGTGACCTTGTCCGCGACCATGAAGCTCGCGTAGAACCCGACGCCGAACTGCCCGATGAGGTCCTGCGACGCCGCCGCGTCCTTCGCCTCCTTGAGCTTGGTCAGGAAGTCGGCGGTGCCGGACTTGGCGATCGTCCCGATCAGGGCGACGACCTCCTCGCGGGTCATGCCGATGCCGTTGTCGCGCACGGTCAGGGTGCGCGCCTCCGGATCGGTCTCGATCGCGATGTGCAGGTCGGACGTGTCCGCCTCGAGGTCCTTGTCGCGGTACGACTCCAGCCGCAGCTTGTCGAGGGCGTCGGAGGCGTTGGACACGAGCTCCCGCAGGAACGTGTCCTTGTTCGAATAGATCGAATGGATCATCAGCTGGAGCAGCTGACGCGCTTCCGACTGGAACTCCAGCGTCTCGATCGGGGCAGTCACTTCCATCCCTTTCCGCATGTCCGAGGGCCGATGTTGGGTCGATCCTACCGAGTGCGGTCCGACGGTTCCGACCGCGCACTTCATGAACGCAATCCGGGTGTTCGCGGCTCCCGGTGTGATGCTGGCCACGCCCCGTTGCCGATCAAGGAGGATCGAGTGCCCGGACGCTTCCCCCGGTGGGCCGCCGCGTCCGCACCACCGGCTGCGGCCGGCCCGCCGGCTTCCTCGGCCGGGGTGACGGCCACCCGGCACGTCACCTCCGGCGGCCTCGACCGCGAGTACACCGTCCACCTGCCCGCGGGGTACCAGCCGTGGCGGCCGTACCCGCTGGTCCTTTCCTTCCACGGCCACAAGCGGACCTCGCGTTACCAGGAGGAGCTGTCCGGCTTCTCGGCGTTGGACGCGATCGCGGTCTACCCGCAGGGCCTGATCGGCACTGACGGCGAGTCCGCCTGGACCGGGGCACCGTATTCGGCCGCCGCGGACGACGTCCTGTTCACCAGCGACCTGCTGACCGCGCTGCAGCGCACGCTGTGCGTCGACCCCGGGCGGATCTTCGCGGCCGGGAAGTCCAACGGCGGCGGGTTCGCCGGCGTGCTGGTCTGCCGCCTGGCGGGCCGGATCGCCGCGTTCGCCCCGGTGTCCGGCGCGTTCTACCCGCAGGGCGGCGCCTGCCACCCGAGCCGGCCGGTGCCGGTCCTCGACTTCCACGGCACGGCGGACACGACGATTCCCTATTCCGGCAACCCGGCGAAGGGCCTGCCCGCGATCCCGGACTGGCTGGCGGCCTGGTCCACAAGGGACGGTTGCCGTCCGGACCCGGTGTCGTGGACGCCGGTGGCGGGCGTCGTCGCGCAGAAGTGGCTCGGCTGCGCCCTCGAGCACTACCGCGTCGAAGGAGCGGGGCACGTCTGGCCCAGCACCCGGCCCGACAACAACTCCGCGACGCCGGCGGTCATCGACGCGACCCCGGTCATCTGGCGGTTCTTCCGCAGCCATCCGCTGCGGTGAAACACGATTGACGCAGGTCAGGCAGCTCGGCGACGATGTTGCGCACAAGTTTCCGGCTTTCGCGAAGGAAAAGGTGCGCCATGAAGGTTCTGGTCCTCAACGCCGGCTACGAGCCGCTGCAGACCGTTTCGGTCCCGCACGCGATCCGCATGCTCGTCCGCCACGTCGCCGAGATCCACGAGGCCGAGGAGGGCCTCGCCTACGGGCTGTTCCCGCGCCCGAAGATCGTGCGGTTACTGCGTTATGTCGTCATGAAGTGGCGATATACGCAGCCGCCGCGCTGGTCCCGGCGCGGCGTGCTGGTCCGTGACGGCCACCGCTGCGCCTACTGCGGGAAGCGCGCCACCACGATCGACCACGTGACGCCGCTGAGCCGCGGCGGCGCCCGGACCGACTGGCTCAACACGGTCGCCGCGTGCGGGGGCACCGCCCGCAGCTGCAACGCCCGCAAGGCGGACAAGCTGCCGGGCGAGGCCGGGATGAAGCTGCGCTTCGCCCCGTACGTCCCGGCGTGGGACCAGCTGCACCGGCCCGGCGCTTGAGCGCGGCCTGCCCGTCTGCACCCCGGCGGGCAGGCCGTTAGGCTCGAACCGATCGCCACCCGCATCCGTGTGTTCCGTGTGCGCTGGGGAAGGCCGGGGAGGTCGCCGTGACCGACGCAGGAGAGCTGATCGCCGGGCGCTACCGGCTGGCCGAACGGATCGGCCAGGGATCGATGGGCGTCATCTGGCGTGCCCGCGACGAGCGGCTCGACCGGGTCGTCGCGGTCAAGCAGCTGGACTACGACGCGGCCATCGGGCCGGCCGCGGGTGAGCAGGCGAGCCTGCGCGCCCTGCGCGAAGCGCGGCTGACCGCGCGCCTGCGGCACCCGCACGCGATCACGGTGCACGACGTCGTCGAGGCCCCCGGCGGCCCCTACCTCGTGATGGAGTACCTGCCGTCGCGCAGCCTCGCCGAGGTCCTGCTGGACCGGGAGACCCTGCCCGCCGAGGAGGTGGTGCGCATCGGCCTGCCGATCGCGTCGGCGCTCGCGGCCGCCCACGCCGAGGGGGTCGTCCACCGCGATGTCACGCCCGGCAACGTCCTGCTCGGGGAGTCCGGTGTCGTCAAGATCGCCGACTTCGGCATTTCCCGCGCCACCGGCGAAGGCACCGTGACCGGCGGCGGGTTCATCGCGGGCACGCCGGCCTACCTGGCACCCGAAGTCGCCGGCGGCCACGAAGCCGGCTTCCCGGCCGATGTGTTCTCGCTCGGGGCGACGCTCTACCGCGCGCTGGAAGGCACTCCCCCGTTCGGCAACGACGACAACGCGATCACGCTCCTGCTGCGCATCGCGAAGGAGGAGACCGTCCCGCCCCGGCACCGCGGGCCGCTCGCCGAGGTGCTCACCCGCATGCTGCAGCGGGACCCCGAAGCGCGCCCGTCGATGGCCGAGGTCCAGGAGCTGTTCGAAGCGGTCACCGGCGGCCGTCCCCTGCCGCCGCCCCGGCCCCGGCCCCGGGCCGGCACGCGGCTGCTGCGCGTCCGCCGCCCGCGGCGCCGGCTCGTCCTGGCGGCGGCCGCCGGCGCGGTCCTGCTGGCCCTCGGCGTGGTGATCGGCACGGTGCTCGTCCCCGGTGGCACGACGACCGTCGCCGCACCGGTCTCGTCCGGTCCCCCGGCCCCGACGACCTCGAGCCCGGCACCGACGACGCCGGCCGACCTCGGCTGCGCGGCCCGCTACGAGGTGACGAACTCCTGGCCCGGCGGTTACCAGGTCCAGGTGACGGTGCGCAACGACCGGACCGCGGGCCTGTCCGGCTGGCGCGTCCGCTGGCAGCTGCCCGCCGGTCACCGCATCAGCGGCTTGTGGAACGGCACCTTCACGGTCGATGGTTCGACGGTGACGGTCGAAAACGCCGCCTGGAACGCCAAGCTCGACGCGGACGCGACGACGACGTTCGGCCTGATCGCCTTGACGCAGAACGGAAGTGACGACGCCCGCCCGGCGCTCACCTGCCGGACGCTCTGACCGCCGGGAGGCGACTGTGAGTACCGCACGCGTGGACGCGAGGCGCAGATCGATGCGTTTCGACGGGCGAACCGTCACTCTCCGGATCGACACGAAGACCATGGGCATCGTCCCCGACCGGGCGGACCACAAGTTCCCGGTCGCGGAGATCACCGGTATCCGGCACCGCCCGGCGACCACGTGGAAACGCGGCCAGATCGTCTTCGAGAAGGCGGAAGCCCCCACGGAGGTCGTCACCAACGTGCCGCTCTTCGCCGACAAGCTGCCCGGCAACGTCTTCGAGTACGAGTACCCGAAACTCGCCAAGGTCAAGGAGTTCCTGGAAGCCGTCGAGCAGGCGAGGAAGAAGTAGGTCGTTGGGCCGATCAGGGTAATTCGCGGAAGATCGGGATCCGGGCTCAACGGTCCGGACGGCTGGTTCGTCCGTAGTGGTGATCGATCACCACACGGAGGTGCCAGTGCGAAGAACATTTTCGGTGTTTGCGGTCCTGCTCGCCGGTGCGGCGGGCGTGGCCGGGCTCGCCCCGCCGGCCGCCGTCGCCGCGCCGGCCGCGGATCCGTCGCCGACCGTCACGCTCGTCACCGGGGACCGGGTGACCGTCCGGACCGCCCCGGACGGCCGGGACACGTTCGAGGTGCAACCGGCCGCGGACAAGGGCATGGCGCGGGCGCTGGTGCACCTGCGGCTCGGCGGCCGGGACTACGAGGTGCCCGGCACCGCGCTGCCCTACCTCGGGCGCGGGCTCGACCTGAGCCTGTTCGACGTCAAGGCGCTGCTGGCCGGCGCCCGGGCCCCGGTGGACACCGCGACCTTCGGCGCCGCGCTGGCGAAGCAGTTCAAAGAGGACAGTGCCCGCGGCCGGTTCGGCGGCCAGGGGTTGTTCGCCGGCGGCGTCCGGTACGCCCTCGCGGGAGCGCCGAAGCGGCAGGCAGCCCAGCCGCGGTCGGTGATGCGGACGGTGTCCGTCGACGCCACCGACATCGCGGGCAAGCCCGCCGACACCGGCATCGCGTTCCTCTACAACACCGACGACGGCGACACGCTCGCCCCGGACGAGAACTTCAACTACTTCTTCGGCGGCACGGCCAAGTTCAGCGTGCCGGACGGCAACTACAGCGCGCTCGGCGTGTTCTGGACGACCGACGCCGACGGCAACCCGACCGAGCTGCGGTTCAGCGCGCAGCCGGAGTTCGCGGTGAAGGCGGACGGAGGAGTCCGCGTCGACGCGAAACGGGCGTCCAGCAAGCTGACCTGGGTGACCCCGCGCCCCGCACTGCTCGACGACACCGGCTTCCTGTTCCGCCGGGCCGCCAAGACCGGCCCGGCGCTGCTCGTCGACTTCGACGCCGGGCCCGGCGTGCCGATCTCGGTGTCGCCCACCAGCACCCCGGTGCGCACCGGAGCCTTGCAGACCTACCCCTACAGCAGGCTCGTGTCCCCGCCCGGGCCGGGCACGCCGTACGAATACGTGCTGCAGAAGGCCAGCATCGGCGTGATTCCGCAGCAGCGGTACGTGATCACGGCGAAGGACGTCGCCGCGGTCGACGCCACCTACTTCAGCGAGTACTCCTCGCTCGGCCTGCGCCAGCGCAGCGGGATGTTCTCGTTCGAGGACGTCAGCGGCCATCCATCGCACCCGATCCAGCTGCCGCGGAAGCAGACCGAGTACGTCTCGGCCGGGCCGGATCTGGCGTGGTTCGGCGGGTTCTCGAAGTACGTGCTGCCCGGGCCGTTCCCCGGCTGGGCCGGCGGTCAGCACGAACAGTTCCACACCTACCAGGGCGGCTCGTCGGTCACCGAGGACTGGAACCGCTTCCCGCTGCACCCGGCGGGCGAGGTGGCGCTGCTGCCGTTGAACGACGGCCGGGCGTACACGCTGCCCGGCGCGACGCGGGCGGGCGATCTGCTGCGGGTCGCGATCACGCCGTTCAGCGACAACCAGCCCGGCCACACCGGCTTCGGCTTCTACGGTGAGCCGCGGGACACCATCACCGGGTCCTACCGGTTCACCCAGGACGGCACGACCCTGGCCGAAGGCACCCCGCAGGGCGCCACCGCGGCCGCCTTCGCCCAGGACGTCGCACCCGGCCCGTCGACGCTGGGGCTCACGATCGACGCCGGGCGCACCGGGCCGATGTACCGGCAGAGCACCGCGACCCACACCGAGTGGACGTGGAAGTCGCAGCACGTCGAAGGCGTGACCCTGCCGCCGTCGCTGTACTGCGGTCGCGGCGAGGACGGGCCGGACCGGGCGTGTGCCGTCGAACCGCTCCTGACGCTGGGGTACGCGGTCGGCGGGCTGCGGCCGGACGGGTCCACGCTGTCCGGTCCGCAGGGCCTGGACCTCACGGTGGGGCACCTGCAGCAGAGCACCGGTTCGCCGGTGAGGGCCGCGACCGTGCAGTACTCGACCGACGGCACGACTTGGCAGGACGCGACCGTCACCGCCCGCGGCGACGGCGTCTTCCACGCGGGCTTCACCGCGACCACGGAGGCGTTCCGGGGCACGGACGTCTCCCTGCGCGTCACCGCGGCCGACGCCGCCGGGGCGACGATCACCGAAACGATCACCGCCGCCTACCACGTCTACGTGTCATGAGGGGACTGTCCACAGTGAACAGGAGATGGCTGGGAGTGCTGGCCGCCGCGGTGGCGGCCGCCGCCGTGCTCACGCCGGCGGCGAGCGCGGCCCCGGCGCCGCGGGCGGCGTGCCCCGAACGGCCGGGCGTGCTGCGCTGCCTCACCACCTACACGCCGGGCGCGGCGCGCGCCTTCGGACCGGCCGGCTGGGGTGCCGACGACCTGGCGTCGGCCTACGGGCTGCCCGCCTCGGCGGGGCCGGACACCGTCGTCGGCATCTCGATCGCCTTCGACGCCCCGAACCTGGAGGCCGACCTGGCCGCGTACCGGGCGCAGTACAGCCTGCCGCCGTGCACGACGGCGAACGGCTGCTTCCGCAAGGTGAACCAGCAGGGCGCGGCGACGCCGCTGCCGGAGGTGAACTTCAGCTGGGCCATGGAGTCCACATTGGACGTCTCGATGGTGTCCGCGGCGTGCCCGTCGTGCCGGATCCTCGTCGTGGAGGGCAATTCGCCCGGGTTCGCCGACCTGGCGGAGACGGCGGACACGGCGGTGCGGCTGGGTGCGAAGGTGGTGTCGAACAGCTACGGCGCCCGCGAAAACGGCGCGGCGCTGGCGTACGCGAGTCACTACCAGCACCCGGGCGTGACGGTGGTGGCCTCCTCCGGTGACAGCGGCTTCACCGCGGCGAGCTACCCGGCGGTCCTGGCCTCGACGGTCGCGGTCGGCGGGACGTCGCTGGCCCGCGACCCGGACTCCCCGCGCGGCTGGGCGGAGCAGGCCTGGACGTACGGCGGCAGCGGCTGTTCGGCGTACATCGCGAAGCCGAAGTGGCAGCGGGACACCCACTGCGGCAAGCGAACGGTCGCGGACGTGTCCGCGGCGGCCGAGGACATCGCGATCCACTACGCGGACGCGGGCGGCTGGCTCCCGGTCAGCGGCACGAGCGCTTCGGCGCCGTTCGTCGCGGGCATGATCGGCCGGTCGGGGCACGCGGGCGTCACCCAACCGGCGGCCGTGTACGCGAACGCGGGCTCGTTCACCGACGTGACCACGGGCCACAACGACCCGGCCGGCGCGGGCAAGAAGTGCGGCGGCGACTACCTGTGCGTCGCGGGCCCGGGTTATGACGCCCCGACGGGCGTCGGGGTGCCGAACGGCCTGGCGGGCTTCTGAGAGTGCCGGTGGCGCGGGCCTGCCGTCCGCGCCACCGGCGCCTTCCGAGCTCGGGGTGTCTCGAGCCCGCGCCGCGGCGCCGGCCTGCGGTGTTCGTCAATCCCCGCCATGCCCCGGACGGCACAGCCCGCGCTCGTAGGCCAGCAATCCCGCTCCCGTCCGATGCGCGCAGCCCAGCTTCCGCACCACCGTCGCCACGTGCTCCCGCACCACCGGTTCCGGCAGCTCCAGCCGCTCGGCGATCTCCGCGTTCGTCAGGGCCGCGCCGACCGCCGCGAGCACCTCGGTCTCCCGGGCCGACAACCGGTCCACCGCCGCCAGCCGTTCGTCGCGCGGGCCGGACAGCCGGGTCGCCGCCGCCACCCACCGGCGGGAGGCGTCCGGGGACAGCACCACGTGGCCGTCCGCGGCCAAGCGGACCACCTTGATCAGGTCGCGCCGCCGGGCCGACCGCAGGAGGAACCCGGCCGCGCCGTCGCGGAGGGCGCGCAGGATGCCCGTGTCCGAGTCGAACGTCGCCAGGGCCACCACCGCCGGACGGCGGGTCAGCGGGTCCGGCCAGTCCAGGCGCAGGTCCAGCAGCAGCACGTCCGGCAGGCGCCGGCGCAGGGTGACCCGGGCCGCCGTCGCGTCGGCGGCCGCGCCGACCAGCTCGATGCCGTCCGCCTCCTCGAGCATCGTGCTCAGGCGGGCCCGCACCGCCGGGTCGCGCTCGGCCACCAGGACCCGCACCGGCGGCGGCGCGAGCACCCCTTCAGTCCCGGAGCCGCAGGCGGATCAACGGCAGGTCGGTCTTCGACGCCCCGACCAGGTCCCGGCCGCCCGGGCCGCGCAGCCGCACCTCGCGGAACCGCACCGACGAAAGCTGCGCGGCTTCGATCGGGTAGACGTCGCCGTAGCGCTTGATCTTCTCCACCAGCTCCTTGCCGAGCAGCTCGACCAGGCCGGCGTGCCGGGTCGCGCCGCCGCCCAGCGGCACGTCCAGCTGCTTGCGCACCTCGGGGAACCGCTGGTCCAGCTCGACGGCCAGCTGGTGGATCGTGACGTAGGCCCGGCCGAACTCCTCGGCGTCCGGACCCGGCGGGATCTCCGTCAGCACCTTGATGAGCTTGTCGTCCATCCCGAGCTTGTCCCACAACGTCACGTCTTTTCCTCCGCTCACGACCGCCGTTGGTCTACCAGAGGACCGGCACGCGGTCCACTCCCCCGGTGACACGGTTGGTCCGGACCTGGAGTTCATCGACGCCGACCGCCAGGCGCAGCCCCGGGAACCGCCGGAACAGCGACCCGAACACGACCCGCAGCTCGGTGCGCGCGAGACTGGCGCCGATGCAGAACCAGCCGCCGTGGGCGAAGGCGACGTGCGCATTCGGCTTGCGGTCGGGATCGAACGTCCCGGCGGCGGGGAACACGCTCTCGTCCCGGTTGGCCGCGGCGATCGACAGCACGACCGCGTCCCCGCGGGCGATCGTGACACCGCCGAGCTCGACGTCGTCGTGGGCGTACCGCAGGACGCCGAGCCCGCTCGGGGCGGACAGCCGCAGGATCTCCTCGACGACGCCGTGCACCCGCCCTTCGGGATCGGCGGCCAGCGCGTCCCGGCGGGCGAGGTCGGTGAGCAGGTAGAGCACGCCGAGGTCGATCCGGTTGGACGTCGTCTCGTGGCCGGCGAACAGCAGGCCGGCGGCGAGCCGGGCGAGGTCGTCGTCGCCGAACGACGGGTCACCGGCCTGCGCGCGGACCAGGTCCGAGACGACGTCCTGGCCGGGATCGCGCCGCTTGGTGGCGGCGAGCCGGCTCATGTAGGCGGTGAACTCGTCGAGTGCCGCGTCGGCGCCGTCGCCGATGTCCATCCGGCCCATCCGGTCCGACAGCACCCGGAAGGTGTCACGGTCTTCGTACGCGACGCCGAGCAGTTCGCAGATCACCAGCACGGGCAGCGGGAACGACAGGTGTTCGTGCAGGTCGACCGGGCCGCCGGCGGCGCGGGCCCGGTCCATGGCGTCGAAGCAGCCGTCGGCGAGTTCCCGGACGTGGCCGGCGAGCCGCCGGATCCGGTTGGCGGAGAAGGCGGGCACGAGCATCCGCCGCATCCGCGCGTGCTCGGCGTGTTCGGTTTCGTGGTCCCCTTGCGGCCGGCTGAGGATGGCGGCGTCCGAAAGCGCCGACGCCTCCTCCGGCGCCGGGTGCGAGCGCCCGAACCGCGGATCGGTGAAGACGGTCCGGACCGCTTCGAACCCGGTGACCAGCCAGGCCGGATCCCCGGCCGGAGTGGTCACGGCGACCACGGGTCCCTGCCGGCGCAGCACCTCGAAGAGCGGCGCGATTTCCAGGATGTTCGGCCGTGCGAACGGCAGACGCGGGCGTTCCGTGGTGGTGGTCATGGGTTCTCCTCCCGGGCGCGCGGCCGATCGGCGCGGACACGGACGGGCCGGTCACCGGCCGCTCCCCCGGTCCCCCCGCGATCCACGGTACTCACCGAGCGCGGCCGCCGGGCCCGGAACACGGATTCCCGCCCGATCGGGCCAGCGGGCTGTATTGCAGCGGCTTCCGGCCCGCGGCCGGTCCGGCAAATCGCCGTCGGATCCGCGTGCCCCCATGACAAATGGTTCACGCACCGGTTTCCCGCGCGGTGTCCGAAAGTCGGCTCCGGCGGTTCGGCGTCGCCCGGCCGGGGTAATCCCTCCGCGCTCAACCTTCGGGGCCGTTCACCCGTACTGATCCCCGGCAGGAAGTTCGGCGAGGGGACGACGGATGCGCAGGACCGGGGTGGCGACCCTGCTGGGGACGGTGCTGGTCACCGCGGCCTGTTCGGCGCCGCGCGGCACGACGCCGAGCCCGATCGCCGAGCCGGTGCCGCTGACCGCCACTCCTCCCACGACCACGACGCCCCCATCCCTACCCCCGCCCGCGCCGCCGTGCGCCGTCACGACCGGGGCGTGCGTGAGCCTGGCGCAGCGGCTGGCCTGGCTGCTGCGGGACGGGCAGGTGGTCCACGGCCCGGTCCCGGCCGGGTTCGGGCCACCCGACCAGGCGACGCCCGCCGGGTCGTTCCACGTCGTGTGGAAGGACCGCGAGCACCGCAGCAGCGAGTACGGCACCGACATGCCCAACTCGGTGTTCTTCGCCGCCGGCGGCATCGCCTTCCACGCCGGGCCGCTCGACGCGCCCTCGCACGGCTGCGTCCACCTGACCGACGCCGATTCGGCGGCGTTCTTCGACGGGCTGAACGTCGGTGACGCGGTGCAGGTCTTGTAGGCTACCTCCCCGTTGGACACTCCCACTGTCGTCTCCCGGCTGCGCGCCGCGGGCTGCGTGTTCGCCGAAGACGAGGCCGATCTCCTCGTCGCCGCGGCCACGTCCCCCGCGGAACTCGGCGCGCTCGTCGAACGCCGCGTCGCCGGGCTGCCGCTGGAACACCTGCTGGGCTGGGCGGAGTTCCACGGCCTGCGCGTCACCGTGCGGCCCGGGGTGTTCGTGCCGCGGCACCGCACCGGCTTCCTGGTCGACGTCGCCGTCTCGCTCGCGCCCCCGGACCCGGTGGTGCTCGACCTGTGCTGCGGCTCCGGGGCGCTGGGAGCCGCGTTCGCCGCCGCGTGCCCGCCGCGTGAGCTGCACGCCGCCGACGTCGAGGCCGCCGCGGTCGAGTGCGCCCGGCTGAACCTCCCGGACGCGCACGTCCACCAGGGCGATCTCTACGACGCGCTGCCGTCGTCCCTGCGCGGCCGGGTCGACGTCCTCCTCGCGAACGTGCCCTACGTCCCGACGGAGGCGGTCGCGACGATGCCGCCGGAAGCGCGCCTGC
The DNA here is from genome assembly GCF_042881395.1 of Amycolatopsis sp. NPDC058278. Taxonomy (NCBI): domain Bacteria; kingdom Bacillati; phylum Actinomycetota; class Actinomycetes; order Pseudonocardiales; family Pseudonocardiaceae; genus Amycolatopsis; species Amycolatopsis sp. NPDC058278. The sequence continues at coordinate 12,608 of NZ_JBHVXZ010000165.1, forward strand.
ACGAGCCGCTGGTGGCGCTCGACGGCGGCGCGGACGGCCTGGATCTCGCCCGCCGCGTCGCCGCGGGCGCGCCGGGCTGGCTCGCTCCGGGCGGGACCCTGCTGATCGAATCGAGTGAGCGTCAGGCGCCGGTGCTCGCGGAAATCCTTGCGGGGGCGGGATTGTCGCCGCGCGTGCACTCCTGCGACGAGCGGGGCGCGACCGTCGTGACCGGCACCGCGGAACCTTGACCTCACGTTCCGGCGCTCCCGGACGTCTACCTGGTGTGATCGTGAAACCGTTCGAGCAAGTCGTGGCCGAGCACGGGCCGATGGTCCTGCGGGTCTGCCGGGCCGTGCTCGGGTCCGCCGACGCCGAAGACGCCTGGTCGGAAACCTTCCTGGCCGCGTTGAAGGCGTACCCGGAGCTGCCCGCCGACGCGAACGTCCAAGCGTGGCTCGTCACGATCGCGCACCGCAAGGCCGTCGACGTCACCCGCGCGCAGGCGCGCCGCCCGGTCCCGGTCGGGGAAGTCCCGGACCGGCCGGGCCGCGCGGACGCGTGGAACGGCGACCTGTGGGACGCGCTGGCGCGATTGCCGGACAAGCAACGCCTCGCCGTGGCCTACCACTACCTGGCCGGGCTGCCGTACCGCGAAATCGCGGAGATCACCGGAGGCACCGCCGAGGCCGCCCGCCGGGCGGCCGCCGACGGCGTCAAAGCGCTGCGAGCCTGCTACCCCCTGGAAGGAGCGCACTCATGACGGACATGTTCCAGTTCTTCACGAACGACGTCCTGCTCGACTCGAGGGTGATGCACGAGCGGCTCGTCGCCGACGCCGACCGCCAGGGACTGCTGGACGTCGCCTACCACATCGTCGACTCCCCGGTGGGGCCGCTGCTGCTGGCGGCGACCGAGCAGGGCCTGGTGAAGGTGGCCTTCGACCGCCAGGACCACGACGGCGTGCTGGCCGAGCTGGCGGCGGTCATCAGCCCGCGGATCCTCCGGGCCCCGTCCCGGTTCGAGGAGGTCACCCGCCAGCTCGAGGAGTACTTCGCCGGCGAGCGGCACGCCTTCGACGTCCCGCTGGACCTGCGGCTGGTGCGGGGGTTCCGCCGGGCCGTACTGGATCACCTGGCCGAGATCGCCTACGGCAACACGGAAAGCTACGCGCAGGTCGCGGCGGCGGCGGGCAGTCCGAAGGCGGTCCGCGCGGTCGGCACCGCGTGCGCGCTCAACCCCGTGCCGGTGGTGGTGCCGTGCCACCGGGTCGTCCGGTCCGACGGGTCGTACGGCCAGTACGCCGGCGGCGAAGAGGCCAAGCGGGTCCTGCTGACGATGGAGGCGGCGTGACGACGTTCGAGGAGCGCGTCGCCGCGGCCGACTGGGCCGCGGTGGCCGCCGAGGTCGACGACTACGGCAGTGCGCTCCTGCCGCGGCTGCTCACCCCGGCCGAGTGCGCGCGGCTGGTCGCGCTGTGGGACGAGCCGTCACATTTCCGGGCGACGGTGAACCTGCGTCGTCACCGCTTCGGGGACAACGGCGACTACCACTACTTCGCTTCGCCGTTCCCCGAACCGGTGCAGCGGCTGCGGCAGGCGCTCTACCCACGGCTGCTGCCCATCGCGCAGGACTGGTCCGCGCGCCTCGGGCGCCCGGCCGAGTGGCCGTCCACTTTGGACGAGTGGCTGGCGGTGTGCCACAGCGCGGGTCAGCGGCGGCCGACGCCGATCCTGCTGCGCTACGAGACGGGCGGCTGGAACGCGCTGCACCGCGACCTCTACGGCGACAAGGTGTTCCCGCTGCAGGTGGTGATCAACCTCAACGAGCCGGGCACCGACCACACCGGCGGCGAGTTCCTCCTGGTGGAGCAGCGGCCACGGGCGCAGTCGCGTGGCACGGCGACGCTCGTCCCGCAGGGCCACGGCCTGGTGTTCACCACCCGGGACAGGCCGGTCCGCTCGGCTCGCGGCTGGTCGGCGGCCCCGGTGCGCCACGGCGTTTCGGTGGTCCGGTCCGGCCGCCGCCACACGCTCGGCCTCGTGTTCCACGACGCGGCATGACATCGCGCGAACTGGAGGCGATGCTGGGGTTGCTCGGCCGGGCGCGGCACATCGTGATCGGCACGGATGCTTCCTCCCGGCCGGAGGGCGAGCAGATCGCCGCGGCCTGGGGTGGCCTGGTGCTGGCGACGGTGACGTGGCCCGAAACGGCGGCGTCGTGGCTGCGCCAGGCCCGTCGCTTCGCGACGCCGGAGCCCGACGTGTGGGTGGTCAGCGCCACCCCGGCGAGCTGGGCCGGCATGACCCGGCGGCTCCTGCTGTCGACGTCGTGGAGTCCACATCGGACCGTCGCGGCTTCCGCGCTGGAGGGGTTCCCGCTCCCCGGCCTGCGCGGCGCCCGCGCGGACGGCACCACCTGGGAGAACCGATGAGGCACGCCGTGGTGGATTCCCCGGTCGGCCCGCTGACCGTCGTCGGCGACGGCGCGGTCGTGACCGGCCTGTACTTCCCGAACCACTGGACCCGCCCGGACCGCACCACGTTCGGCGAGCGCGACGACGCGGCGTTCCCGGATGCGGGGCGGCAGCTGGCGGAGTACTTCGCCGGCCGGCGCACGGCGTTCGACGTGCCGGTGCGGGCGGACGGCCCCGGCTTCGACCGCGCGGTGTGGGCCGAGATCGCCAAGATCCCGTACGGCGCCACGGCGACCTACGGCGAGCTGGCCCGGGCGGTCGGCGGCCTGCCGCACGAGGTCGGCGCGGCGGTCGGGCGCAACCCGCTGAGCATCCTGGTGGCGTGCCACCGCGTCGTCGGCAAAGGCGGGAAACTGACGGGCTACGCGGGCGGGGTGCAGCGGAAGGCCTTCCTCCTGGAGCTGGAGCGGCCACCGGCCGCGGGGCTCTGGTGATCAGACCCGGCCGAGCAGCAACGTCACCCCCAGCCCGGTCATCGTCACGGCGATCACGACGTCCAGCACGCGCCACGCCATCGGCTTCGCGAACACACCGGCCAGCCGCCGGGCCCCGAAGCCCAGTGCGCTGAACCAGACGGCGCTGGCCACGCCGGCGCCGAGGCCGAACAGCCACCGGCCATCGCCGTGGGCGACCGCGACCGAGCCGAGGAGCAGGACCGTGTCGAGGTAGACGTGCGGGTTCAGCCAGGTGAAGGCCACGCAGGCGAGCACGGCCTTCCGCAGCGGCGTGCGGTCCTCGCCGACGGTCATGACGGACGGCCGGAACGCCCGCCCCGCGGCGAGCGCACCGTAGGCGAGCAGGAACAGCCCACCCCCGACGGCGATGACCCCGATGGCGGTCGGCCACCGCGCCAGCACGGCCCCGATCCCGCTGACCCCGAGCCCGATGAGCACGAGATCGGACACGGCACAGATGACGACCAGCGGCGCCACGGCCCCGCCGCGCAGGCCCTGTTGCAGCAGGAAGGCGTTCTGGGAGCCGATCGCGACGATCAGCGAGAGGCCGGTTCCGAACCCGGCCAGCAGGAGAGGCAGCACCCCGCCACGGTATGACCGGCGAGTCACATTACTCCAGCTAAAGTTCCTTACGCAACGTTAGCCTTCCTAAGGTTGATCGCTCGTTGTGATGTCCAAGGAGGTGTGCGCGGCGGCGGCGAAGACGTTCATGGTCGCCGGCAAATGGGCTGACCGCCACCGCGCCGAAGGCGTGGCCGGATCGGCCGGGTTACCGGTGAACCGCTACGAACCACTCATCACCCGGCTGACCGACCTCCCCGGACATCACCGCCAGTCAACGCACCGCGGCCTGGAGCTGAGCGGCGTGGGCCTGGGCTTCGGGGAGAGCCGGGCTGCAGAACTCCGTCACCATCGCCAGGATCCGGCCGGACGCCGCGGCGGGTGAAGCGGTCAGGTCCGGGCTGGACGCGACGGTGATCTGGCGGGTGGCGGTCTCTTCGCTCATGCTCCACGTGCTGTACCCCGGCACGTCCCCGCCGTGACCCCAGACATCGGGTGCGCCGGGACCGCAGATCCCGGCCAGGGAGAGGCGCATCAGCCCCAGCCCGTAGCTGAGCAGGCCGCCCTGACCCGGCCACGGGACCGTGGTCTTCATCTGCGCGAGCAGGTCGGCCGGCAGCAGTTCGCCGTCGAACAGCGCGTGGAAGAAGCGGTTCAGGTCGGTGGCGCTCGAAATGACGTTTCCGGCGCCGAAGTAGCGGCTGAGGTTGTAGACGGTGACGTCCGTCAGCCCGTGCGGCGCGGGGTAGAGCTGCTCGTAGCCGCGGATGGCCGGGTGCGGCACCAGCGGGAAGTCGCGGGGCAGGAACGTGTCGGCCAGGTGCAGCGGCCCGGTGATCCAGTCGGCGAGCACCTGCTCGAACCGCCGGCCGGTGAGCTTCTCCACCAGCAGGGCCAGCACGTTGTAGCCGGTGTTGGAGTACGACCAGCTCGTGCCGGGCGGGAACAGCAGCGGCTGCACGGTGCTGTCGTGGATCGCCTCCACCTCGCCGAAGTGCACGAAACGTTCGGTGTCCAGCTCCTCCACCGTCGTCCAGGTGTACTGCGGCGCCAGGTCCCGGGGCAGGCCGCTGGTGTGCTGCAGCAGCTGGCGGACGGTGATCGGCTCCGGGTAGGGCAGCAGGCCGGGCAGGTACTTCGCGATCGGCTCGTCCAGCCCCAGCCGGCCCTTCGCGGCCAGTTTCAGCACGAGTGCCGCGGTGAACGTCTTGGACACGCTGCCGATGCGGAACCGCCCGCCGGTGTCGGGCTTGGCCCCGGTGACGACGTCGGCGACCCCGGCGCGCCCCCGCCACCGGCCGGCCGGATCGGCCGCGATCGCGACCATCCCGACGTTCCCGGCCTGCACCGCCGTGTCCAGCGCGGTCTGCCGTGGGTCCGCCGCCGCGGCGGCTATACCGGTGCCGCTGCCGGTGAACACGAGCACGGCGCAAGCGGCGGACAAGACCCGTCGACGCATGATTCCCCCCGGTGTCTGCGATCCCACGACGGTAGCGCAGACCGGCCGCCGTG
>NZ_JBHVXZ010000166.1:0-17414 GCF_042881395.1 Amycolatopsis sp. NPDC058278
CGGGGCGCCCCCCCCCGGGGGTTCCTCTGAGCGACAACATCAACTAACACTGACGCCGCGCGGGCCCCGGGCCGGCGGGGCCCGGGGCCCGGGCCGCCTCGCACTACGTCCGGTAGCGGAACAGGATCCGTCCCCGGTTCAGGTCGTACGGGCTCAGCTCCACCAGGACCCGGTCGAACGGCAGGATCTTGATGAAGTTCTTCCGGATCTTCCCGCTGATGTGCGCGAGCACCTTGTGCCCGTTCTCCAGCTCCACCCGGAACGTCGCATTGCGCAGGCACTCGACGACGGTGCCCTCGACTTCGATGCCGGCTGTGTTCGCCATCAGCGCAGCACCAGCTCGACGTTGCCGCCCACCAGGCGGGCTCCGGCGCTCTCGAACAACGCGATGGCCGCCGGGTTCGCTTCGTTCACTTCGGCCGTGGCCGCCTGAGCTCCCTTGCGGTGCAACGCATCCAGCACGTGGGTCAGCAACGCGCGGCCGATCCCGGACCGCTGCCGGTCCGCGCGGACCGCGAGCAGGCCGATCCGCGGCTGCCGCGTCACCGCCGCCAGCCTGAGCAGGCCCACGTAGTCACCCCCGGACTCCGCCACCGTGTACTTCGTGAGGTCCAGGACGTCCGGGCGCGGCAGGATCTCCGCCGGCATCTCCGGCCAGCCCACCGTCGCCGAGACTTCGGCGCGGATCGCGTCGTCGAGCGAGCGCAGGGCCCGCTCGTCGGACGGCGGCCCGATCGTCACACCCGGGAGGACGGGAACCGGGCCCGGTGCCGTGGGGACCACGTACTCCCGCTCACGGCGTCGCGCGGTGAACCCGGCCGATTCCCAGCGGGACCGGAGCTCGGTGTCGGCTTCGTCGACCACTGTGTACAGCGGCCTCGGCAGTGCGGGCAGCATGTCGGCCGCGAGCCGCGCGAAGCCCGCGTGGTCCCACGTGTCGATGCTGAGGAAGAGGCGTCCGTCCGGTCGCCGGAACGCTTCCCCGCGGCCGGCCACGTCCGGCCGTTGGTGCAGATAATCCATGGTGTCGCCTTTCGGGAGACGGTCGAAGCGCTCCCGGCGACACCTTGCGTCAGCCGCCCGCCCGTGACGACGAGGGGGAGCACCCACTGCGTACAACGTTCACGGGTCTCACCTCCTCGGGCCGGGTCACGGTCAGGGGCAAGCTATCAGCCCCGCGCGCGTCCCGCCCACTCCTTTTCCGCATGGGACCCCGCAGACCGGTCAGGAATCGAGAAGCGCCGGTCGGCGGCCCGGACCTAGCGTTACCGGCATGACGAACATCGAAACCATCACCCTCGAAGTTGCCGACACCGCCGCCGCCGAACGCTTCTACGCCGACGCCTTCGGGCTCACCACCCAGCTGCGGTTCCGGGCCTCGGACGCGCCGAGCGACGGCTTCCGCGGGTACACCCTCTCCCTCACCGTGCCGCAGCCCGCCGACGTCGACTCCCTGATCGAGACCGCCCTGAAGGCCGGGGCCACCACGATCAAGCCCGCGACCAAGTCCATGTGGGGCTACGGCGGCACCGTCCGGGCGCCGGACGGGGCGATCTGGAAGCTCGCGACCTCCGCCAAGAAGAACACCGGCCCGGCCACCCGCAAGATCGACGCCATCGTGCTCCTGCTGGGCGCCGCCGACGTGGCCGCCAGCAAGAAGTTCTACCTCGACCACGGCATGACCGTCGGGAAGAGCTTCGGCAAGATGTACGTCGAGTTCGACGCCGGCGAGAGCCCCGTCAAGCTGGCGCTCTACCGCCGCAAGGCGCTCGCGAAGGACGCCGGCGTCGCCCCCGAGGGCAGCGGCTCGCACCGGATCGCGGTCGGCGGCGCGCCCGCGGCGTTCACCGACCCGGACGGGTTCGCCTGGGAGACCACCGCTTCCGCGAACCTCTCCTGAGCACCGATCAGCCGCGCAACAGGTCGGCGACGGCGGCGATGCCGGGGGCGATCGCGTGGTCCGGGGTGTCGCCGAACCCCAGGATCAGCCGCGGCGGGCGCGGCCCCGGCGTCGCGTGCAGCCCGGCCAGGCCGTAGAGCCCGACACCCCGCTGCCGGGCCTGGTCGATCACCCGCTGCTCGTCGGCCCCGTGCGGCAGGTGCAGGACGGCGTGGAACCCGGCGGCGAGCCCGGTGACGCGCAGGCCGGGCGCGTGGGCGGCCAGCGCGTCGACGAGCGTCCGGCGCCGCGCGGCGTACTCGGCGCGGACACGGCGCAGGTGCCGGTCGTAGCGCCCGGACTCGATGAGCAGCGCCAGCGCCAGCTGGTCGAGGCCGGGGCTCCCGCGGTCGGTGACGAGCTTGTCGCGCGCCAGCGCGGGCACGAGGCGTTCCGGGGCGACCAGCCAGCCCAGGCGCAGGGCCGGCGCCAGCGACTTGCTGACCGTGCCGAGCGAGACGACGTGGCCGGGGTCGAGGCCCTGCAGCGAGCCGACCGGGTCGCGGTCGTAGCGGAATTCCGCGTCGTAGTCGTCTTCGATGACGAGGCCGTCGCGCCGGCGGGCCCACGCGAGCAGTTCCTGACGGCGGTGCCCGGCGAGCACCACGCCGGTCGGCCACTGGTGTGCCGGGGTGACCAGCACGGCTCGCGCCCCGCTGCGGTCGAGGGCCTCGACGTCCAGGCCGTCTTCGTCGACCGGGACGGGTACCGCGGCCAGGCCGGCGGCGGCTGCCTGGCTCGTCGTCGACCGGACGGCGCCGGGGTCCTCGAAGGCCAGGGTGACGCCGTCGGCGGCGAGCGCCCGCAGCACCAGCCCGAGCGCCTGCGCCATCCCGGTGCAGACGACGACCTGCTCGGCCGAGGCCGCGACCGCCCGCACCCGGCGCAGGTACGCCGCGAGCACCTCCCGCAGCTGCCGCTCGCCGATCGGGTCGCCGTAGTCGAACGCGGTGTTCGGCGCGGTGCGGCAGACCTCGCGGATCGCCCACGCCCAGTCCTCGCGGGGTGCCAGGCGGAGGTCGGGCACGCCGTGGCGGAAGTCGGCGATCGCGGGCCGTGGCGGCGTCCGCGGGCTCGGCGGCGGTGGCGCGGCCCGGCGGGCGACCGCCGCCACGCGCGTGGCCGATCCGGGCCGGCTGGTCAGGTAGCCCTCGGCCTGCAACTGGGCGTAGCAGTCCTGGACCAGGCCGCGGGACAGGCCGAGGGCACGGGCGAGTTCACGGGACGACGGCAGCCGCTCCCCACCCGCCAGGCGGCCGCCGCAGATCGCGTCACGCAGTTGCCCCTCGAGCTGCGCGCGGAGCCCGTCGCCGCTCTCGCGGTCGATCGTGAACAGCAGCTCCGGACCCGAACCGGCCCACTCCACAGGCATGGAACTGGACCTTACCGGTGACCCAGTTGGCTTCTAGCGTTCTCGGCATGACCGTCGACCTGCAGCTGTCCCCCCGGCTGGTGTCCCGCGCCCTGCTGGTGCGCTTCGTCTCGATCATCGGCTCGGCGATCGGCTTCTTCCTGCCGCTTTCGGTGGTGCCGCTGTTCGCGAAGCAGGCCGGCTCGGAAGCCGGCGCGGGGCTCGCGACGGTCGCGTTGCTGCTGGCCACCGTGGCCGCCGAGCTGGTGACGCCGCGGCTCGTCGCCCGCGTCGGCTACCGGTGGGCGCTGGGCGCGGGGCTGATCCTGCTCGGGGTGCCGACGCTCGTGCTGACCTTCAGCGACGACATCCGCGTGATCATCGCGGTCAGCGTGGTGCGCGGGATCGGGTACGCCATCGCCGTCGTGGCCGGCGGGGCCGTCACCGCCCTGCTGATCCCCGCGGACCGGCGCGGGGAGGGCCTCGCGCTCGTCGGGATCGTCGGCGGGATCCCCAGCCTGCTCGCGTTGCCGGCCGGCGTGTGGGCGGCGGCGCACTGGGGCTACGCACCGGTGTTCGTGGTGACGACCGTGGCGACCCTGCTCGCCCTGCTGTCGGTGCCCGGCCTGCCGCGGCACTCCTTCTCCGCCTCCGCGAAGGAAGCCGGCGTGCTGGCCGGCCTGCGCAACCCGGTGCTGACCCGGCCCGCGACGCTCTTCGCGGTGTCGGCGGCCGCGGTCGGCGTCCTGGTCACGTTCCTCCCGCTGGCCGCCGCGGACCAGCCGGCCTGGGTCGCCGCGAGCGCGTTGCTCGCCCAGCCGGCGGCGGCCACCGCGGCGCGCTGGGTCGCCGGGCGGATCGGCGACCGCCATGGGCCGGCGTGGCTGCTGGTGCCGGGGCTGCTGCTGTCCGCGGTGGGCATGGCGGGCCTCGCCTTCACCGCCACGCCGGCCGCGGTGATCGGCGGGGCGTTCGTGTTCGGCGCCGGGTTCGGCGCGCTGCAGAACGCGACGCTGACGCTGATGTACGCCCGGGTGCCGGCCGGCGGCGAGAGCGCGGTGAGCGCGATCTGGAACGCGGCCTACGACCTCGGCATGGCGGCCGGCGCGCTGGGCGCCGGGCTGGTGATCAGCTCCGCCGGGTACCCGGTGACGTTCGCCCTCACCGCCGTGGCGATCCTGCCGGCGTTGCTGCTGGCGCGGCGCGACCGGCGTCCCTGACGCAAACTGTTCCCGTGCCCGAACTCCCCGAAGTGGAACTCGCCCGGCAGGTCCTCGCCGGCGCGCTCGGCCGGGAGATCCGCTCGGTCGACGACCACGACGACTGGGTCTGCCGTCCCCACGCACCCGGCGACATCGCCACGGCGTTGCGGGGCGGCCGGCTCACCGAAGCGCACCGGCGGGGCAAGACCCTGTGGTGCGAAACGGAAGGCGGCGACGGGCGGCCCGGCCCGCACCTCGGCCTGCACCTCGGGATGGCCGGGCAGCTGCGGTTCGCGGGCGAGAGCGGACCGCCCGGCCCGCAACGGTTCCGCGGCCGTTCGGAGAAAGCCGAGTGGTTCCGGTTCGGGATCACTTTCGCCGACGGCGAACAGCTGCGCCTGTTCGACACGCGGCGGCTCAGCCGGGTGCGGCTCGACCCGGACCTCGACGCGCTCGGCCCGGACGCCGGGGAGGTTTCGCGCCGCGACTTCGCCGAGCGCGTCGGCCGCGGGCGGGCGCCGCTGAAGGCACGGCTGCTGGACCAGTCGGTGGTGGCCGGGATCGGGAACCTGCTGGCCGACGAAACCCTCTGGCAGGCGGCGCTCTCCCCGGCGCGGCCGGTGCACGAGCTGACCGCCGACGACCTCGCGAACCTGCACAAGGCACTGCGGAAGGCGTTGCGCGCGGCGATCCGCCACGGCGGCGTGCACACCGGCGAGATCATCGGCCACCGGCGGCCGGGCGACCACTGCCCGCGCTGCGGCGCGGAGATGCGCCACGGCACGGTCGGCGGCCGGTCGACCTGGTGGTGCGCGAAGGAGCAGGCTTAGCGCGGGCCCAGTCCGGTGCGGCCGTCGAGCAGCTCCCGCACCACGTCCAGGTGGCCGGCGTGCCGCGCCGTTTCCTCGATGACGTGCAGCACGACTGCGCGCAGGTCGGTGATTTCGTCCCCGAGCGGGCCGGGGTGCCGCCCCCGCGGCGGCGCGGACAGCGGCGTCGCGGCGAAGATCTCGTCGGACCGGCGGCACTGTTCGCGGTAGCGGGCGAAGACGGCCTCCGGGCTTCGCGGCGCTGGTCCGCCGGGCAGCGGATCCGCGGTGCCGGTGACGATCTCCTGGAACCAGTGCCGTTCCGCGTCCCCGAGGTGTTCCACCATGCCCAGCGGGGTCCAGCCGGACGGGAGGACCGCCGTCGTCAGGGCTTCCTCGCCGAGGCCGTCGAGGATCGCCAGGACGCTCTCGCGCTGGGCTCGCAGGAACGTCAGCAACGTGCTCTTTTCGCCCACGGTCGCGGACCTTAGCGGGCGACAGCGCACTCTCGCGGGCGGTTTTTGTCGGGGGTTGCCGGTACCGTCGCGGACATGGCAACACTGGTCACCTTCCACGCCCACCCGGACGACGAGTGCCTCCGCACCGCGGGCGTCATGCGCAAAGCCGTCGAAGACGGGCACCGGGTCGTGCTCGTCGTCGCCACCAAGGGCGAGGTCGGCGAGGTACCCGACGGATTCCTCGCCGAGGGCGAGAAGCTGGAGGACCGGCGCGTCCAGGAGGCGCACGCGGCGGCGGAGATCCTCGGCGTCGAGCGCGTCGAGTTCCTCGGCTACCGCGACTCGGGGATGATGGGCGAGCCGACGAACGACGACCCGGCGTGCTTCTGGCGCGCCGACGTCGAAAAGGCGGCCGAGCAGCTCGCGGCGATCCTGCGTGAGGAGTCGGCCGACGTCCTGACGGTGTACGACGACAACGGCGACTACGGCCACCCGGACCACATCCAGGTCCACCGCGTCGGCCTCCGGGCGGCCGAGCTGGCCGGCACGTCCCGCGTGTTCCAGGCGACGTTCAACCGCGAGTTCATGCAGCGCGGCTTCGAAGCGGCGGTGGAGCAGGGTCTGATGCCCCCCGAGGCGGCGCCGAAGCCGCCGGAGAACGTGGAGTTCGGCAAGCCGGAGGCGGAGATCACGGCGGCGGTCGACGTGGCGAAGTACGCGGCGGTCAAGCGGGCGGCGATGCGCGCGCACCCGAGCCAGATCAGCGAGGACATGTTCATGCTGGCCATGCCGGACGAGGCGTTCACCTTCGCCTTCGGCACGGAGTGGTTCATCCGGTGGGGCGAGGGCCCGGGAATCACGGAGACAGACCTGATGGCCGGCCTCTGACCACCAAGGCCCCCGGCCCGGCGGTACGCGGGTCGTCCCGCCGATCACGCGGGACGACCCGGGTCAGGTGAGCACCGCCGTCACGTCCAGCTCCACCAGCTGGCCCGGGTAGCCCAGCTGCGCGACCCCCAGCAGCGTGCTCGCCGTGGTGAACGCCGGGCCGATTCCGGATGCCGTCAAGCGGTCCCAGACCGAGGAGAGCACCGCCCGGTCCGCCGTCACCACGTAGATCACCGTGCGGACCACGTCCGATGGTGCGGCTCCCGCGAACTCCAGGGCCGCCGCCGTGTTGGCGATGACCTGGTCCGTCTGGGCCAGGACGTCGCCCTCGACCACCGTGCCGTCCGGGGTCAGGGGGCACTGGCCCGCCAGGTACACCGTCCGGGATGCCGATGCCACCGTCACGTGGTGGTAGCCCGGTGTCGTGTGCAGGCCGGGCGGGTTCTGCCGTTCAATGGTCACAGCCGCATCTTCGCCGCCGCGGCAACCGGATTTCGCGGGGAGGGCTCGTGCGCAGGACCATCGACTGGGCCGACGGCGCCATCGTCGTCATCGACCAGACCGCGCTGCCCGGTGAGTACCGGCTCCTCGAGCTGAGGACCGTCGGGGAGCTCGTCGACGCCGTCAAACGGCTCGCCGTCCGGGGCGCGCCCGCCCTCGGGGCCGCCGGGGCGCTCGGCGTTGCGCTGTCCGCCCACCTGAACAGCGATGTCCGGAAGGACGCCGAACTCATCGCCCACGCGCGGCCCACCGCCGTCAACCTCGCCTGGGGTGTCGAACGCGCGCTCGGGAAGCTCGGCCAAGGGGCAGACGCCGTCCTCGCCGAAGCTCTCGCCCTGCTCGACGAGGACGAACTGCTCAACGAGACGGCCTCGAAGCACGCCGCCGAGATCGTGCTCGCCGAATGCCCGCGACGGCCGCTGCGGCTGCTCAGCCACTGCAACGCCGGGCGCCTGGCGACCGTCGGCTGGGGCAGCGCCCTCGGTGTCGTCTGGCACCTGCACGAACGCGGCCTCGTCGAAGAAGTCCTCGTCGACGAGACGCGCCCGCTGCTGCAAGGCGCCCGCCTGACGGCGTGGGAGCTCGCCCAGGCGAAAGTGCCCTACCGCGTGCAGCCCGACAGCGCCGCGGCGGCCGCCATGGCTCGCGGGATGGTCGACTGCGTGCTCGTCGGCGCCGACCGGATCGCCGCGAACGGCGACGTCGCCAACAAGATCGGCACCTACGGCCTCGCCATCGCCGCCCGGCACCACGGCGTGCCGTTCGTCGTGGTCGCGCCTTCGTCCACTGTGGACAGCAAGCTCGCGGACGGCACGGGCATCGCCATCGAGGAACGCGACGCCCGCGAGCTCACCGGCTACGCCGGGGTGCCGATCACGCCACCGGGCACGCAGGTCTTCAACCCCGCCTTCGACGTCACCCCGTTCGAACTCGTCACGGCCGTGGTCACCGAGCACGGCCGCTTCACGCCCTAGGGACGCGGGCCGATCTCGCGGCCGCCGTCGGTGACCGTGATCGCCATCGCCGGGCAGGAGTCCGCCACGTCGAGGACGGTCTCGTCGGCGTCGACCGACGAGGTCACCGGGTGCGCCACCGGGCCGTCGAGGGTGAACACCTCCGGCATCAGGGCCGCACACATCCCCGACCCGATACAGGTGTGTTCATCGACTTCCACGTGCCAGCTCATGCATCACCATCCGATCGGCATCGACCGCGGTCCGCGGACGAGCATCTGCGTCTTCCACACGATATCGCCGGCGAGGTGCAGCCCCGGCAGCTCGGTGACCAACGCGCGCAGCGCCTCCTGCAGCTCCAGCCGGGCCAGGGGCGCGCCGAGGCAGTGGTGGACGCCGTGGCCGAAGCCCAGGTGGTGGTTCTCCGGGCGGTCGAAGCGCAGCTCGTCCGCGTCGGCGAACTGCAGCCGGTCGCGGTTGGCCGCACCGACCGCGACCAGCACCGGCTCGCCTGCCCGGACCAGCACCCCGCCGACCGGGACGTCTTCGGTGGCGTAACGCGGGAAGCCCGCGCCGGCGCCCAGCGGCACGAACCGCAGCAGTTCCTCGACCGCGGCCGGGATCAGGCCCGGCTCGGCGCACAGCCGCTCCCACTGCGCGGGCTGGTCCAGCAGCGCGTAGACGAAGTTCGGGATCTGGCTCGCGGTGGTCTCGTGGCCGGCGACGAGGATGCCGACGCACAGGTCGACCAGCTCCAGCTCGGTCAGCCGGTCGCGGACGTCGCGGGCTTCGATCAGGGCCGTCATCAGGTCGTCCTGCGGCCGCTCGCGGTGTTCGGCGATCAGGCCGCGCATGTAGTCACGCAGCTCTTCGCGGTTGCGCTCGAACTCCTCGGGTGTCAGCCCGCTCGTGGACAGCGCCGCGTCGCTCCACACGCGGAACTTCGGCCGGTCGGCGACCGGGACGCCGAGCAGTTCGCAGATCACCGCGACCGGGATCGGCAACGCGTAGGCGTCGACGAGGTCGGCGGGCGCGCCGGCCGCCTTCATCTCCGCGATCAGTTCGGCCGCCAGGGAGGCGACGCGCGGCCGGAGCTGCTCGACGCGGCGCATGGTGAACGCCTTCGCGACCAGCGTCCGCAGCCGCGTGTGGTCGGGCGGGTCCATCTGCAGGATGCCGCCGTCGCGCACGACCGGCGAGCGGCGCGGGGCGTCCTTCTCCTTCTCCATCGCCCGGGAGAACCGGCGGTCGCCCAGCACCAGCCGGGCGTCGGCGTAGCGGGTGGCCAGCCACGCCGGCTCCCCGTAGGTCATCTTCACCCGGACCAGGCCGTCGGCTTCCCGCGCGGCCGCGTACGCCTCGTTCAGGTCGAGCCCGGCCTCCTCGTTGAAGGGGTACGCGAGCGGTTCGGTGTGGGTGGCAGTCATCCGGAAACCCCCGTGCTCCTGGTTGTAAGCAGCCGCTTACAACGCTACACAGTTTCTCTCCACCTGTCACGATCCGCCATTGCTCAGTCACCGGATCATAGGTTACGGTGACCTAGGTGTGGATCGAAATCCTGCTCCTGGCGAAGCTGGCCGTCGAGCCGAAACACGGCTACGAACTGCGCAAGGCCGTGGAGGCTTCCACCGGCCACACCCTGTCGAACAACTCGCTCTACCCGACCCTGCGGCGCTTCGTCGACGCGGGCGCGGTGAGCCGCAGCGCGGAGGAGCAGGCGGCCAAACCGCCGCGGCACGTCTACACGATCACCGAAGTCGGGCGGGAACTGCTGCACGACCTGCTCGCGGACTTCCCGGTCGAGCTGGCGCTCAACGAGCCCGAGTTCCTGGCCCGCGTCGGGAACTTCGCCTGGCTGCGCCCGGCGGAACGAGCGCGCGTGCTCGAGATCCGGAGAGCCGCGCTGACCGCCGAGCGAGCCCGGCTCACCGGGCTCGCCGCCGGGCAGGCCGATCCGTGGAGCCGGGCCGCGCTGCAGCACGTGCTCGGGAAGTTCGACGCCGAACTCCGCTGGCTCGCCGACCTCACCACCGATCCGAGGGAAGACGCATGACCACCACCGAAGAGACACCTCGCCTCCCCTTCGCCCGCGCGAACGCGCTCGCGATCGCCCCGGACTACGCGGTCCTCCGGCGGCAGGCGCCGGTGACCCGGGTGCTCACGCCGGCCGGCGACCCGGCCTGGCTGGTGACGTCCTACGAGGAGGCCAAGGAGGTCTTCCGCGACCGCCGCTTCGGCCGGTCGCACCCGGCGCCGGAACAGGCGTCGCGCATCTCCTACGCCGCGGTGCAGGACGGCCCGAGCGGCGACTTCGAGAACGAAGAGCGCGACCACAAGCGGATGCGCCGGATGCTGGCGCCCGCGTTCTCCGCGCCCCGGATGCGCGCCCTCGGCGACCGCATCGCGGAACTGACCGACCGCTGTCTCGACGACCTCGAGGCCGCGCGCGCCGCGCACCCCGGCGAGCCGGTCGACCTGACCGACTTCCTCGCGTTCCCGCTGCCGGTGCTGGTGATCTGCGAACTGCTCGGCGTGCCGTATGCGGACCGGGAGCACTTCCGCGCGCTGTCCGAGCGGATCGCGGTGATGGACGGCGGCGAAGACGCCCAGGCGGCGATGGCCGAGTTCATGGCGTACATGACGAAGCTGGCCGACGCCAAGCGCGCGGACCCGCGGCCCGACGTCATCTCCGACATGGTCGCGGTCCAGGCCGAAGACCCGGCCTTCACCGACGAGGACCTCGCCCGGATGGGCGCCGGGCTGCTGTTCGCCGGCCACGAGACGACGTCGACGCGGATCGCGATGGGCACGCTGTTCCTGCTCAGCGACCCCGCCCGCCGCGACCGGTTCGCCGCCGACCCCGACGGCGAAGTGAACCAGACCGTCGAGGAGATCCTGCGGCTCACCGCGACCAGCGGCACCGGCCTGCTGCGGTACGCGCACGAAGACGTCGAGATCGCCGGGACGCGGATCATGCGCGGCGACGCCGTGCTGATCTCCAGCGACGCGGCCAACCGGGACGCGGCGGTGTTCGCCGACCCGGACGGGTTCGACCCGGACCGGACGCCGAACGTGCACCTCGCCTTCGGCACCGGCGCCCACGTCTGCATCGGCGCCAACCTCGCCCGCACCGAACTGCGGACGGTGTTCCCGAAGCTGTTCCGCCGCTTCCCGGGCCTGCGGCTCGCCGTCGGGCTCGACGAGATCCCGGTGCGCACCAACCGCGTGGCCGGCGGGGTCGAGCGCGTGCCCGTGGAGTGGTGAGCCGATGAAGATCACCGTCGACACGGGAAGCTGCGTCTCCTCCGGCCAGTGCGTGCTGCTCGCGCCCGAGACGTTCGACCAGAACGAGGACGACGGCGCGGTCGTCCTCCTCGCCGAGGAGCCGCCCGCCGGCGAGGAGGAGGCGGTCCGGCAGGCGGAACTGACCTGCCCGGCCGCCGCGATCCGCCTGTCCGGCGCCTGAGGGCCTGTCGCGCCGCGTCCGGTTTGCCGGTTAGCCTGCTCCGATGAGTGAGCAGCCTGGCCGCAGACGGGACGCGGCCGCGACGCGGCAGGCGTTGCTCGACGCCGGCGCGAAGCTGTTCGCCGAGCGCGGGTTCGACCGGACGACCGTGCGGGACATCGCCAAGCTGGCCGGAGCGAACCAGTCATTGCTGTTCCGCTACTTCGGCAGCAAGGAGGCCCTGTTCGAGGCGGTCATCGCCCGGTCGGGGCGCGAGCAGCTCGCCGCCACCCCGCCCGAGCGGCTCTTCAGCACGTCGCTGCGCAGCATGCTGGACCCGGTCGGCCAGCCGAACCGAGCGCTGGAGACGTATCTGCGCTCCTCGGGCAGCGACGGCGTCGCGGCCGCGATCCGGCACGAGGTCGGCCGCGAGTACGCCGGGGTGCTCGCCACGCTGACCGACGCCCCGGACGCCGAACTGCGCGCCGACCTCGCGCTCGCCTGGCTCATGGGCATCGCACTGGTCCGCGAGATCTCCGGGCTGGAACCCCTGGCCGGCGCCGATCCCGACGACATCTGCCGGCTCGTCCTCGCCGCGACCAAGACGTTGCTGGAGCGCAGCGAATAGTCACGGGAGCGCGCGCCGCAGCAGTTCCGCCAGGTGCACCGGCGTCCGGCCCGATTCCTGGGCGATCTGCGTCCGGCAGCTGAAGCCGTCGGACACCACCACCGTCTCCGGGGAAGCCGCGCGGATCGCGGGCAGCATCCGGTCCTCCGCCACCGCCTTCGAGACGTCGTAGTGGCCGCGCTCGAAGCCGAAGTTGCCCGCCAGGCCACAACACCCCGAGTCCAGGGTGGTGTTCCGGACGCCCGCGGCCGCCAGCGCGGACTCGTCGGCGCCGAAGCCCAGCACCGCGTGCTGGTGGCAGTGCACCTGCGTGATCGCGTCGACGTCGAGGGCCGCGAACGGGATCGGCGCCCGCGCCAGCAGCTCGGCGAAGGTGAACGTCCGCGACGCCAGCAGCGAAGCACGCGCGTCGCCCGGCATCAGCGCGGGCAGGTCACCGCGGAACAGGGCCGTGCAACTCGGTTCCAGGCCCGCGACCTCGTAGCCGTCCTCGAGGTAGGGCCGGAGCACGTCCAGGGTCCGGTCCAGGACGCGCCGCGCGACGCCGAGCTGGCCCGTCGACACCCACGTCAGTCCACAACAGACGCCGCGGTCCGGCAGCACGACGTCGTACCCGGCCGCGGTGAGCACCTCGTGGGCGGCGTCGAGCACCGAAGGCGTCAGGTAGTTGTTGAACGAGTCCGGCCACAGCACCACCCGCCGCTCCCCCGTCGCCCGGCGGCGCAGGTCGGCTCGCGAGCGGGTGAACGGCGCAGGCGCGAACGACGGCAACGAACGCTCCGGCGCGATCCCGCCGAGCCGTTTCACCAGGCCCGCCAGCCGAGACCGCCCGGCGGCGTTGGCCAGCCGCGGGACGCGTGCGCTGAGCCGCAGCCACAGCGGCAGCCAGCCCATCGAGTAGTGCGACGCCGGGCGCAGCCGCCGCCGGTAGTGCTGGTGCAGGAACTCGGCCTTGTACGTCGCCATGTCGACGTCGACCGGGCAGTCCGACAGACATCCCTTGCAGGACAGGCACAGATCCAGGGCGTCCCGGACCTCGGCCGAACGCCAGCCGTCCTTGATCACCTCGCCGTTGATCATCTCCGCGAGCAGGTGGGCGCGCCCGCGCGTCGAGTGCTGTTCCTCGCGGGTGGCCCGGTAGCTCGGGCACATCACGCCGCCGCCGCTGGTGTTGCGGCACTTCCCCACTCCGACGCAGCGCCGCATCGCCTGGCCGAAATTGCCCCGGTCCTCCGGATAGCCCAGGAAGACCGTGTCCTCGAGGGACGGTGATGTCGACCGCACCCGCAGGTCCGCGTCGACCGGCCGCGGCGCCACCAGGATGCCGGGGTTCATCCGCCCGGCCGGGTCGAAGATCGCCTTGAACCGGGCGAAGACGGCCATCATCTCCGGGCTGTACATGCGGGACAGCAGCTCGGAGCGAGCCTGGCCGTCGCCGTGCTCGCCGGACAGCGACCCACCGTGCGCCGCGACGAGGTCCGCGGCTTCTTCCAGGAACCGCCGGAAGTCCGCCACACCGGACGCCGACAGCAGGTCGAAGTCCAGCCGCAGGTGCAGGCAGCCCTCGCCGTAGTGGCCGTAGACGACGCTGCGGCGGCCGTGCGCCCGCATGAGCTCCTTGAACTCGCGCAGGTACGCGCCGAGCCGCTCGGGCGGGACGGCGGCGTCCTCCCAGCCCGGCCAGGCTTCCGAGCCGTCCGCGAGCCGGGTCGCGAGCCCGGCGCCTTCCTCGCGGATGCGCCACAGTCCGCGTTGCGCGGCCGGGTCGTCGACGATCGCGAAGCCGGTGAGGTCGAGGGACGCGGCCAGTGCCCGGGCCCGCGAAGCCGGGTCGTCGCCGGCCAGCTCGACGAACAGCCACGCCCCGCCCGGCGGCAGGTCGCCGGCCCGGCCGGGGAGCATCGCGACGAGCTCGGCGTCCACGCCTTCGACGGTCAGCGGCGACCACGGCAAAATCGAGGGCACCGCGTCGGCCGCCGCGATGTCGGACGGGAAGCCCAGCACCGCGAGCACCTTGTGGTCCGGGAGCCGGGCGAGCGAAACGGTCGCCTCCAGGATCGTCACGCACGTGCCCTCGCTGCCGACGAGCGCCTTGGCGACGTCGAAACCGTTCTCCGGCAGCAGGTGTTCGAGCCCGTAGCCCGACACCCGGCGCGGCCACGTCGAGAGTTCCCGGCGCAGCAACGCCAGGTTGTCGCGCACCAGCGCGCGCAGCTCGTCGAAGATCCGGCCCTCGGCAGGCTCGTCCGCGCCCACCCGCAGCCGCGTGCCGTCGTAGAGCAGGACCTCCAGCGAGCGGACGACGTCGACCGTGCGCCCCCACGCCACCGAGTGCGAGCCGCAGGCGTTGTTGCCGATCATCCCGCCGAGCGTGCAGCGGCTGTGCGTCGACGGGTCCGGGCCGAACCGCAGCCCGTGCGGGGCCGCGACCGCCTGCAGGTCGTCCAGCACCGTGCCGGGCAGGACCCGCGCGAGCCGCGCGTCCGGGTCCAGGGACAGCACCCCGCCGAGGTGGCGCGAGGTGTCGATCACCACGCCCGGCCCGCACGCGTTCCCGGCGACGCTCGTCCCGCCCCCGCGCGCGATCACCGGCAGGTCACGGGCGCGGGCTTCGGCGACCGCGGCGACCACGTCGTCGACGGTCCGCGGCAGCACCACGCCGCGGGGCACGTGGCGGTAGTTGGACGCGTCGGTCGTGTACAGGGCGAGCGTGGCGGCGTCGGTGAGGATCTCCACGCCCCCATTCAAGTCGACCGGGTACCTCCGCGCCGAACCCGTGCGACGATCCGCGGCATGACGATCGACCTCCACACGCACAGCACGGCTTCGGACGGGACGACGCCGCCCGCCGAACTCCCGCGGCTGGCCGCCGAGGCCGGGCTGACCGCGATCGCCCTCACCGACCACGACACGTTCGCGGGCCTGGCCGCGGCCACCGCCGCCGCCGCGGACGTCGAGGTGGTCCCCGGGGTCGAGATCTCGTGCCGGCTCGACGACGCCGAGGTGCATCTGCTCGGCCTCTTCGCCGGCCCCGGGCACGAGCCCCTGGACGCCGAGCTGGAGCTGATCCGCACCGACCGGGACCGCCGCGGGGTGCGGATGGTCGAACGCTGTCGTGAGCTGGGCGCCCCGATCACCCTCGCGCAGGTGCGGGCGATCGCCGGGGGCGCCCCGCTCGGCCGTCCGCACATCGCCGCGGCGCTGGCCGCGGTGGGGGTCGCCGACGCCTTCACCCCGGACTGGATCGCCGACGGCGGCCGGGCCGACGTGCCGAAGCACGTGCTGTCCGCGGTGGACGCCGTCGCGCTGGTCCGCGCGGCCGGGGGCGTGGCGGTGCTGGCCCACCCGCGCTCGGTCAAGCGGCGCGCTTCGGTCTCCGACACGCAGCTGGCGGCCCTCGGCGAAGCCGGGCTCGCCGGGATCGAAGCGGACCACCCGGAACAGCCGCCCCAGGTCCGCGACCGGCTCCGGGAAGTGGCCGCGGACCTGGGGTTGCTGGTGACCGGCTCCAGCGACTTCCACGGCGACCGCAAGCCGGTCCGGCTCGGCGATTCGACCACCTCGCCCGAGGTGTTCGCGGCCCTCCGCTCCCTGCGGTCGTGAGTCACCCGAGCCGGCGCCCGGCCAGCGCGGCCGCCTCCCGCAGCGGGGTGGTCGCGTTGGCTTCGGCGGCTTCCAGCAGGCCCGCGACGGTCTGCTCGATCGTCTCGACGCGGGCGAGCGCCGCCTCGTGGCCAAGCCCTTCGGCTTCGCGCGAAAGGGTGTAGAGGATGCCGCCCGCGCTCGCCACGTAGTCCGGGATCCACCGCACGCCACGGGCCGCGAGGGCATCGGCGACGGCGTCGTCGGTGAGCTGGTTGTTCGCCGGGCCGACGACGAGCGGCGTGTCGAGCCGGGCCACGGTCTCGGGGCCGAGCACCCCGCCGACCGCCGCCGGGATGACGACGTCGGCGGTGAGGGTGAGCGCCTTTTCCGGCTCGACCCAGGTCAGGCCCTGCTTTTCGGCACCGGCCCGCTTGCCGGGATCGATGTCGGAGACGACGACGTCGGCGCCGGCGGCCTGGAGTCTCGCCGCGAGGTGGGCGCCCACGGAGCCGTAGCCGCTGATCACCACCCGGCGTCCCGTCATGTCCGCCGAGCCCACCGCGGCGCGGAGCGCGGCGAGCACCCCGACGGCGGTCGGGCCGCTGGAGGACCCGGTTCCGCCCGCGGACTCGGGCGTGCAGAACGCGTACGGCGAGGCTTCGCGGAGGACCAGCATGTCGGCCGGGCCGGTGCCCACGTCCGGGCCCGCCTGGTAGCGGCCGCCGAACTCGGCGATCAGGTCGGCGTGGTCGAGCAGGACGGCCCGGCGCTCCTCCGGCGAGAGCACGCGGCCCGGCTCGGGCGCGATGACGCTCTTGCCGCCGCCGAACGCCAGCCCGGCGACGGCGCACTTCGCCGTCATGGCGGCCGACAGGCGGAGGACGTCGCCGACGGCGTCTTCCAGGGTGGCGTAGGGCTTGAAGCGGCAGCCGCCGACGGCGGGGCCGAGCGCGGTCGAATGGATCGCGACCATGGTGGGGATGCCGGATCGACGGCCCCGGCGGACTACGAGCTGCTCATGTGCGGTCATGAGGGCCGAAGTTAGAGTGACCGTCGGCAGCGGAGCGTGGCTGCCGAACGAAATTCGGCATGGATGCGGAGGACCCGGTGCTGGACGAACTTGATTCGGCGATCGTGCGGCTGTTGCAGGAGGACGCGCGCCAGACCAACCGGGACATCGCCCGGAAGGTCGGCATCGCACCCTCGACGTGCCTCGAACGCATCCGGCTGCTGCGCGAACGCGGCGTCATCCGCGGTTACCACGCCGACGTCGACCTGGCGAGCCTCAACCGCGGCGTCCGGGCCCTCGTCACGGCGCAGGTCCGGCCGCTGAGCCGGGCGGTGATCGATTCCTTCCAGCGGTCGATCGCCGAACTCCCGGAAGTGCTCTCGGTGTACGTCACGGCGGGAAACGACGATTTCCTGATCGAAGTGACCACCCCGGACATCGACGCGTTGCACGCGTTCCTGACCGACCGGCTGGCCTTGCGCCGGGAGATCGTCGGGTTCCGCACGTCGATCGTTTTCCGGCACCTGCGGAAGACGACGCTTGAACCGCTTCCCTAGACGAGTAATGCGTAACTCGGTTAGTGGTCGTAGGCGGTCAGGGATCGGGTGATGGGTTGGCTGGTGGCGCGGTTGTGCCAGATGGCGGC
>NZ_JBHVXZ010000167.1:0-17399 GCF_042881395.1 Amycolatopsis sp. NPDC058278
AAGGACCTGATCTAGTCCGGCGGCGAGTGGATCTACTCGGTCGAGCTCGAGGGCGCCATCACGGCCCACCCCGACGTCGTCGAAGCGGCGGTGATCGCCCGGCCGGACCCGCGGTGGATGGAACGTCCGGTGGCGTACGTCGTATTGCGCGAGGGCAGTGCGCTGGGGGCGGGCGAGCTGCTGGCGCACCTCACGCCGATGGTCGCGAAGTGGTGGCTGCCCGACGAAGTCGTCTTCGTGCCCGCCTTGCCGAAGACCGGCACCGGCAAGATCTCGAAGACCGCCCTGCGCGACTCGGCGAGGGCGGGCTGAACAACCTCAGGACGCGGCGGCCCGGAGCTGGTGCAGCCGGAGCCCGAGCTGCAGCTCCAGGTCGTTCTCGTGGCGCCAGTCGGAGCCGAGCACCGTGCCGGCCCGGTCGAGGCGCTTGAGCAGCGTGTTGACGTGCAGGTGCAACGCGCGGGCGGTGGCCGCGACGTTGGCGCGGTGGACGTAGTAGGCGCTGAGGGTGCCGACCAGATCGGTGCCCCGCCGCCGGTCGTATTCGAGGAGCGCGCCGATCGAGCCGGTCAGGAAGCGGTCGAGCTCGCCGGCCCGCTCGGGGTCGAACACCATGGCGTACAAGGCGTACTGACGCGTGGTGGCTCCGGCGTCGGTGTGCCCGAGCGCGCGCAGCACGGCGCCGCAGCGACCGGCCAGGGAGAACGCCCGTGACCAGTCGTGGCCGTCCGCTCGTTCCCCGACGACGATGACGGGACCGCCCAGCGTCCGGCGCAGTCTCGTGTGGACGTCCGCGACGGTCGCCTCGTCGTCGGCGCCGGGCAGGATCATCGTGGCCCGGCCGAGGTGCTCGCCGGCCAGCCCGGCACGCTCCCGGGCGACGTCGTGCAGGTGCCGCGCGAGATCGCCCGGCGGCACCGCGGGGGAGTCCGCGACCACGACCAGGTCCAGCCGGTCGACGTCGATGGCGCGGGCCCGGGCGCGGGCGCGCTGGGCCGGGCCGATCCCGGGACTGCCGAGCATGAGCTCGGTCAGCAGTTCCCCGCTCAGCCGCTCGCCGGCCTCGGCCACGGCCCGCTCCTTGAGGATGAGCAGCCCGAGGATGTGCGTGGCGCGCTCGAGGGTCCGCAGGTCCGTGTCGTCACCGGTGCCCGACGGCCGGCTCCACACGAGCGCGCCGAGGTAGCTGTCGCCGGCCTGGACGGCCGCCACGCTGCGGTCGGTGCCGTCGGAGCCGGACGACGTCGTGCACCGGCCGGTGCGGCGGGCGGCGTCGACCGCGCCCGCCAGGTCCGTCCGGAGTGGACTGTCGGCCCGGTCGAGGAGCGTGACGCTGCCGCCCAGCTGCTCGGCGAGGTGCTGCGCGACGTCGCGCGGGGTGCCGCCGTCCAGCACGACCCCGGTCAGGGCTTCGTGGATCGCCTGGGCCCGCTCGATCTTCCCGTACGCGACCCGCAGCTCCCGCAGGGCGGTCCGGCTCGCTTCGTAGAGCCGGGCGTTGTCGAGGGCGACCGCGGCGTGGTCGGCGAACGCGTTCAGCAGCGCGATCTCCTCGGCCTGGAACGACCGTTCGGAGCGGTCCGCGGCGAACAGCGCGCCCACGGCTTCACCGCGGATGACCAGCGGCACACCGAGCAGCGCGACCAGTTCCTCGGTGCCGACCAGGCGGTCGAAGTTCGGATCGTGCTGGATGAGCGTCGAGGTCGCGTAGTCACGCACCCAGTGCGGGCTCTTGGAGGCCAGCACCTTGCCCCCGAGCCCCACCGTGGCGGGGATGGCCGCCGCGAGGAACTCCGCGGAGATCGTGCCCTCCGACGCGCGGGCCGACAGCCGGCCGTCCGCGCCGACCAGCGAGAGGTAGGTGAAGTCGGTGCCGATCAGGTCGTGGGCGTGGTGGACGATCGACTGCAGCACCTCGTCGAGCTCGCCCAGGGCGGTGAGCGACTTGACGGTGGCGTACAACGACGCCAGTTCGCGCTGCCGGCGCGGTTCCGCCGCACTGGTCACCAGGATCTTCCTCCTCGGCATCGGGTGGGCGAAAGACCCACCGCTGCGGCGGGAGGAGTGGGTGGTCCACACCTCAGCCCACAGCGTAACCGCGTCCTAACATCGCGGCCATCACCCTGCCGGCGCTCCTCGACGAAGGCGGCACCCATGGCCATTCCGCTCACCCAACCCGACGGGCAGTCCGGCACCGCGGTGCCGGCGACCCCGCGCCGGGCCTTCCGCAAACTGCTGGCGGCCGGGCTCATCGGCAGCTCGATCGAGTGGTACGACTTCTTTCTCTACGGCACCGCGGCCGCGCTGGTGTTCCCCAAGGTGTTCTTCCCGCACGCCTCGGCGCTGACCGGCACCCTGCTGGCCTTCAGCACGTTCTGGGCCGGGTTCGTGGCCCGGCCGATCGGCGGGGTGCTGGCCGGGCACCTCGGGGACAAGTACGGGCGCAAGCCGGTGGTCGTCGCCTGCCTGGCGGTCATGGGGGCCGCGACCTTCCTGATCGGCTGCCTGCCCACCGCGGCGAGCGTCGGCGCGCTGGCCCCGACGCTGCTGGTCATCCTGCGGTTCGTCCAGGGCCTGGCGACCGGCGGGCAGTGGGGTGGCATCGTGCTGCTGCTGACCGAATCCGCCAGTCCGAAGCGGCGCGGCTTCGCCGGGACCTTCGGGCAGACGAGCGTGCCGGTGGCCGTGATCGTGTCCAACCTGATCTTCGTCGCCACCAGCGGGCTGATGCCGGACGCCGCCTTCCTCGGCTGGGGCTGGCGCATCCCGTTCCTGCTGAGCGTCGTGATGTTCGGGGTGGTGCTCTACATCCAGGCCAAAGTGGAGGACACGCCGGAGTTCCGGCGGCTGCAGGAAGCCGTGGTGGACAAGGACGGCCCGGTGGTCCGGGCGCCGATCGCCCAGGTCCTGCGCAGCAAGTGGGGGACCATCCTGCTGGGCTGCGGGCTGCTGTCGGCCACCAACAGCCTGTTCTACGTCAGCATTTCCGGGTTGCTCAGCTACGGCACCGGCACGCTCAAGCTCCAGCGCGACTCGCTGCTCGCGGTGGTGCTGCTCAGTTCCGCGGCGATGCTCGCGGCCATTCCCTGGTCCGGGTACCTCTCGGACAAGGTGGGCCGCCGCCCGCTGATCCTGATCGGCGGCCTGGGCGTCGCCCTCTGGGCGTTCCCGTACTTCGGGCTCGTCGGCACCGCGTCCCTGCCGCTGATCTTCGTCGCGGTGGCGGTGGGTTTCGTGTTCCAGTGCCTCACCTACGGCCCGATCGCGAGCTTCCTCGGCGAGCTCTTCGCGCCCAGCGTCCGCTACTCGGGCGCGTCGCTGGCCTACCAGCTGTCGGCGATCGTCGTCAGCGGTGGCACGCCGTTCCTGATGACCGCGCTGATCGCCGGGACCGGGAGCACGTGGCCGGTCGCCGTCTACATCGCGGTGATGGGGCTGATCACCTTCGCCAGCGCGTGGTTCCTGCCGGAGACGAACCCGGCCGAGGTCCGGGCCGACCCGCACGCCGTCCCGGGCGCGCACCTGCACGGGGAGGGGGCGCGATGAGGAAACTCCTCCGGCTCGCCGTGCCGGTGGCCGTGGTGCTGGCGGCGAGCGTCCCCGGGGCCGCCGCCGCGGCTCCCGCCGCCCTGGATTGCGCCGGGCTGGCGGGGTTGCGGATTCCCGCGTCGGTCATGAGCCTGCCGACGAGCGGCGGGCTGGTCACGGCGGCTTCCGTCGTGCCCGGTGACCATTGCCGGGTCGACGCGGACCTCTACCCCGTCGACCCGGCCGCGCCCGCCATCGAGCTGCGCGTCGCCCTGCCCCTGGCCTGGAACCACAAGGCGCTGATGTTCGGCGGCGGCGGGTACGACGGCACCATCCCCGACGTCACGGGGAACGTGCCGTTCGGCCCCGCCGACCGGCCGGCGCCGCTGGCCCGCGGGTACGCCACCTTCGCGAGCGACTCCGGCCACCAGCAGAACCCGGCGCGCCCGCCGTCCCTGGACGGGTCGTTCGGCGCGAACGACGAGGCCTTGGTCAACTTCGCCGCGGGCGACGCCCTGAAGAAGACACGGGACGCGAGCCTGTTCCTCATCCGGCGCGCGTACGCGGCGACGCCCACCGAAGTCTTCTTCGCGGGCGGATCGACCGGCGGCCGCGAGGCACTCGTCGTCGCCCAGCGCTGGCCGTCCGCGTTCGACGGCGTGATTTCCGCCTACCCGGCCTGGAACAACCTGGCCGAGATCCTGGATCTGGGCTACCTGGCGCAGGTCCTGTCGCGCCCGGGGGCGTTCCCCGGCCCCGCGAAGCAGACCCTCCTCCACGACAGCGTCATCAAGGCGTGCGACGGCCTGGACGGGGTCGAGGACAAGGTCGTCTCGAACCCGGGAGGCTGTCGCTTCGACCCGCGCGTGCTGCGCTGCCCGGGCGGGACCGACACCGGCCCGGCGTGTCTGTCGGACGCGCAGATCGGGGCGGTGAAGGCCATGTCTTCGCCGTTCCGGTGGCCGTACCGGATCGCCGGCGGCGAGACCGGCTACCCGGGGTTCCCGTTCCTCTCGGGGGCGGACATGCGGACGCCGTTCCTCGGCTTCGGCACCACCGCACCGGCCGACCCGATGCCGGTGACCAGCGGGTACGGGATGCAGTACTGGGACCAGTGGGTCAAGTACTTCCTGACCCGGAACCCGGGGCAGAACGCGCTGGACATCGATCCCCGGCACCCGGGCAAGTGGCTCGGCCGGATCAGCGCCCTGTCGTCGGTCGAGGACCGCAACAACGCGGACCTGCGCCCGTTCGCCCGCGCGGGCGGCAAGCTGATCCTGCTGCACGGTGCCGCGGACGAGCTGGTCTCCCCGTACTCGACGAGCGACTACTACGAGCGGGTCCGCTCGGTGGTGGGGCCACGGGCGACCGAGGCGTTCCTGCGGTACTACGTCGTGCCGGGGGCCAACCACGCCAACTTCGGAACCCCGGCGTTCGCGGCGGGCTGGGACTCGCTCACGGCGCTCGAACGGTGGGTCGAAACCGGCCGGGCGCCGGTGGGCCAGGTCGTCGCCGACCTGGCCCACCAGCGCACGCGGCCGCTGTGCGCCTACCCGGGCTGGCCCCGGTACCGCTCGGGTGACCCGGACAGCGCCGCGAGTTTCACCTGTGCCCGGTGAAGGGCGTCCCGCCGGCCGGGGGGCCGGCGGGACGCGTCCCCTCGGTCAGCCGATGGCGATCGTGAAGATGTGCATCGCCGCCGTGCCCATGTTCGCTCCGTCGCTGACGTCCGGCAGGGTCACGTACTGCACCGTCTTGCCCGGCTGCAGCGGGATCGGGGCGTAGTACAGGCTCACCTTCTGGTTCAGCTGCCCGCTGCTGTTGTTCAGGTACGGCAACGTGGTGAGGATGTCACCGCCGGTGGCGGCGTTGGACCACCAGTCCGCGAAACTCACCGAGTGGGACTCGGTCGTGCCGTCGGTGTAGGTCACCGTTGCCGTTCCGCTCGGGCTGCCGTAGTCGCCGGCGCCGATCAGGCCCAGCGTGTGGCCGGTGCCGGAGATCGCGATCGTCTGGCCGCCGGCCACGCCGCCCGCGACCACGTTGTCCGGGCTGCCGGTCGGGACGTCCGGCCAGGTGAACGTCAGCCCGTCGTGGGTGAAGGTCGCTCCCGGAGTCAAGCTGGGCGTCGCCGCGGCCAGTGCCTGCGCGGAGAAGCTCGCGTTGCCGCCGTCGAAGTTGCCCGCGCCGGGCGTGGCGTCGTCGCTGATGCCCACGTTGTTGTACGCCGCCGCGAACGACGGGTACGGCGGGTGCGGCAGCAGCACGGTGGTCGCGTCCGTCGAGGTGCCCCGCCCGTTGACCGAGGTGAACGTGGCCTGCGCCGAGAGGTCGAACTTGCCGGGTTCCGCCGAAGCCGGGACGCCGATCTCCCAGGTGGTGCTGACCGTCTGCCCGGCCGCCACGGTGGCGAACGTCGACGGCGTGGTCGCCTTGACGGTCCAGCCGGCCGGCCCGCTGAGCGTCAGGGCGACGTCGCGCAACGGCCGGGCGCCGGCCGGGTTCGGCAGCGTGGTGGTGGCGGTGTACGTCGTGCCCGCCTTCACCCGGTCCGGTGCCGTGAGCGTGAACGGCTGCTCGACGACCACCGGCGTGGTGCCGGTGACGCCGTCGACCGTGACGCTGATCGTCGCGACGCCGGGCGCCACCATCGTCACCTGGCCGGTCCGGCTCACCTGGGCCACGCGCGGATCGCTGCTGCGGTAACCGATCCGGGCCCGCGAAAGGTCGACGAACGACTGGTCGTCGTGCACCGCTTCGACGATGTGGTCGGCCGGCACGTGCTGCCCGGCCTGGGCGGTGTCGTCGGCGATCCACGGGTTCTTCGCCGTCAGGTCGAGGCGCTGGCCCGGCGCGAACACGACCTGGCCCGGCTGCACGGTCACGTACTGGGTCTTCGGCTTGATCGCTCCGGTGACGGCCACCGTGGCGGTGCCGGCGAGGTGGGCGGAGTCGGCGCCGACACCGAACCGGTAGGCGCCGGGGTACACCACTTCGCGGCCCTTCCCCTCGTCCCAGAACGCCAGATCGCTGATCCGCACCGGGATGGCCAGGTGCTGGGTCCGGCCGGGGGCGAGCACGTCGGTCTTCTTGAAGCCGGCCAGGCGCTGCCGCGGCAGTTCCACGCCGGGCACGCCGAACGCCGTGGCCGCGTACAGCTGGGCGACGGTGGCGCCGGGCGTGCTGCCGGTGTTGGTCACGTCCACGTGCACGGTCACCTGCCCGTTCGCGTCGACGGCCCGGGTGTCCGCGTGCACGCGGGAGTAGGCGAACTTCGCGTAGGAGAGGCCGTGGCCGAACGGGTACGCCGGCGTGCCGGTGAAGTACTGGTAGGTCCGGCCGAGGCCGCCGGTCTGGGACGGCGTCAGCCCGTAGTTCTTGATGGCGGGCAGCTGCGAGTCGTCGGCGTACCAGGTGAAGTTCAGGTGCCCGCTGGGGTTCTGCTTGCCGAACAGCACGTCGGCCAGCGCGGTGCCCTGGCTTTCGCCGTTGTACCCGCTGAACACGATGCCCGGAATGCCTTCGGCGTGGCCGAGCGAAACGGCGCCGCCCGCCTGGACGGCCAGCGCGGTCCGGGGGTTGCCGGCCGCCTTGACCTGGTCGATCAGCGAGTCGTAGTTGCCGGGCATGGCGATGGTGGTGCGGTCCCGGCCCTCGGTGGCCACGTTCCCGTCGGTGCCGGCGAACGCCACGACCAGGTCGGCCGTCTTCATCGCGGCCAGGGTCTCCGCCGAGCAGCTCGCCGCCGTGGTCGTGCCGGTGGACGTGCCGCACGCGTCGAACGTGACCGTGGCTCCCGGGTTCGCCGCCTTGACCGCGGACGTGATGCCCTGCACCGCGTTCACCTGGAGCGCGGGTTCGCCGGAGTAGCCGCCGAGGGTGACCTTGCCCGCGAGATCGCCGACGACGACCACGGTGCCGAGCTTGGCCGGGTCGGCGGGCAGCAGCGGCGCGGCGGTGCCGGCGACCGGGTCGTTCTTCAGCAGCACCAGCGAGTTGGCGGCGACCTTCGCGGCCAGCGCCTGGTGCTCGGCGCTCTGGATGACGTCCTTGGTGATCTTCGTGTACGCCACCCGGTCCGGCGGGTCGAACTCGCCGGTCTGCATGCGCGTGGTGAACACGTGCACCAGGGCGTTGTCGAGCACGCCTTCGGAGAGCACCCCGGCCTTGATGGCCTCCTGGATGTTGGCCACGGTCGCTTCCGTGCCGGTGCAGTTGAGCTGGGTGCCCGCGCGCAGCGCGTACGCCTGGCCGCCGGCGGCGCCGGAGACCTGCTGCCCGGTCGCGGTGTTCGTCCACCGGGTTCCGCCGTTGGCGGTGGCCGTGGTCCAGCCGGGCGGCGCCCAGTTGTGGCTGCCGGGCGCGTAGACGTCGCCGACCGCCCCGCAGTCGGAGGTGGTGTAGCCGTCGAAACCGTAGGTGCGCTGGGCGATCGCGTTCGCCGTGTAGGTGTCGGCCGGCGCCGGCGTGCCGTTGATCGCGTTGTACGACGTCATCAGGCCCGACACGTGCGCGTCCTGGATCAGGTGCCGGAACTGCTTGGTGTAGTAGTCGCGGAGGTTGGCCTCGGTCGTGTCCGAGGAGTCCGCGTGCCGGTCGTTCTCGACGTTGTTGAGCGCGTAGTGCTTGGCGGTGGCCGCGACCTTGAGGTACGGCGTCGTCGGCCGGCCGGACGCGGTCTGGCCCTGGTAGCCGTTGACGAACGCGCCGGCCATCTTCGCGACCAGGTACGGGTCTTCGCCGAACCCTTCGTCGGTGCGGCCCCAGCGCGGGTCGCGGTCGAGGTTGACCGTCGGCGCCCAGTAGGTCAGGGAGCCGTAGTTGTTCTTGTCCGGCCCGATGTTGTTCTGCGCGACACCCCACAGCGACTTGTCCAGCATGCCGCGGGCCTCGTCGGAGATCGCCGTGGTCTCCTGCTGGATCAGGTCCGGGTCCCAGGACATCGTGCTGGCCAGGTTGGTCGGGAAGCTCGTGGCGTGCACCCCGCCGGTCGCCGTGCCGTCGTCGGTGTTCGCGCCGAGCGTGTTGAGGCCGTGCTGGCCTTCGCTCCAGTACGTGTACTGCTGCACGCCGAGCCGCGGGATGGCCGGAGCGCTGTTGGTGCGCAGCTGCAGCACCTTTTCGGGCAGGGTCATGCGGGCGACGAGGTCGGCGCCCCGCTCGGCGAAGCTGTAGTGCGTGTCGCGGTAGACCGGCAGCGCGGCGTGCTGCGCCGGGTCCGCCGACGCGGCCGGGACGAGCGTGGCCGCGGTCATGGTGACGGCGAGCAGGGGCACGGCGGTCAGCCGTACCCGTCGCCGGCCGGGGAAGCGCAAGGACATCGGATCTCCGTCGCAGAAGCTCGATGGGCTGAGGGCTCCGGCCGTGCCAGGGGACTGGCGCGCCGCCGGCCGAGGAACCGCCGGTTCGCAGGCTGGTCCGTCACCATCGTTCGCAACGCATCCGGTTCTGGCAAGCAAATCACGGCCGGCCCGGTGTCACCGCTGGCCGAGGCCCGGCGATGGCTGAAAGTTTCACCGGCCGAGGCGGTGCGGGCTGCCGGCTGTCCGGCTCAGAAGCGCCAGATCAGCCAGTGGCCGAGGAGCGCGGTGAGCTTCTTGAGAGACTCGAAGTGCGGACCTTGCACGATGCCCAGGATGACCACGACGGCCATCGACAGACGGCGCAGACTGGCGGTGAACGAGACCGGCGCCCACCTGGATGTCCTGGTCGCCCGCGGCCGGGTGCCGGTGTCCGAAGTGGAGGGTGGGGCGCGGTACGCGCCCTAGCGGATGAGGGTCCAGTAGAGGACGTCGGGAACGGCGACCAGCAGGGCCACCGCGAGCCAATAGCGGGCCGCCCTGAGCTGCGGGGCCCGGAAGGCGAACAAGGCGTTCAAGCCGAACACGAGCAGCCCGGCGAACAACACCGCGACCACGCCGAACCCGATCACGAGCTCCGCGCCGTCGTCGACCACCGTGGAGTCGATCGTGGCCCACCCGAGCTCGCCGGCGATGACCTGCGCTGCCAGCATCGCGAAGGCGACCGGGTAGGCGCAGGGGATGGCCAGCAGGAGGTTGAGCGGTACGCCGATCAGCCAGACCTGGTCGGGGCGGAGCTCGCGGCGGGGCACCCGGCCATCATGCCGGACCACGGGGAGACGTCGGCGCGCGGTCCAGCTCGCCGGTCCGGCCGAGGCGGCCGGCCGAGGCGGCCGGCCGAGGCGGCCGAGCGGGGTGCCGTCGACCATGGCCCGGTGGCGGGGCGTGCCTTCCCCAGCCGGCGCCTCGTCGGCGTCCGGGTCACGGCCGGCGGTGGATCGTGATGGAGTGGCCGACCTCGTCGATCGGCGTGCTCGTGCGGAGCAGCGACCCCAGCCGGTCGTCGGCCTTGGCCACGGCGGAATCCGAGACGACGAGCAATCCGTGCACGGCGTCCGCGGGCACGGCGAGCGGGTCCGCGGCCTCGATGCCGTAGTACGACGGCACCCCGCTGCCCTTGTAGACCAGCCACACCCGCTCACCCGGATAGCGCTGCTTCAGGCGATCGGCCAGCCGGCCCAGGTCCTGGCCCCAGTCGACGTTCGAGTCGTGCAGCTGCCGGTGGGTTTCCGCCGGGCCGCCGAACGCCTCGTTCGAATACGGCAGGTAGTACGGGAACGTGCGCAGCGAGCTGACCGCCGTGAACGCGACCAGCCCCGCCAGGGCGACCGGCGCCCACCGGCGGCGGACGGTGACCACCCCCGCCGCCGCGATGGCCAGGAACATCGGCACGAAGAGCGCGTACCGGACGCCCAGGTCGCGGCTGCCCGTCATGGCCGCGGCCAGCAGCACGGCCGCGGGGACGAGGACGTACGGTGCCGCCGGGCGCAGCCGCGGTACCGCCGGCATCGCGGCGACGCCGGCCGCCCAGAGGGCCAGCGCCCCCAGCGGCGTCTTCACCAGCAGCGCGGCCGGGAGGTAGTACCACAGCGCGCCGACGTGGCGGCTGCCGAACAGGAACGTCGTCCACACCTGGTCTTCGAAGCCGAACTGGACGCGCATCCCGTCGAGGTACGGCCGGGGCAGCGGCAGCAGACCGGCGAGCGAGCGCAGACCCTCGACGGGCGGCAGGCCCGGTGGCGGCACCCAGCGCAGCCGCGGATCGACGACCAGGTACGAAACCCACACCACGGCGATCGCGATCAGCGCAACGCCGATGGCCGCCGCGGCCCCGGCCCCGAGGCGCCGGACCGTCCGTTGTGGACCGGACCCGCGGCGGCCGTGCCAAACGGAGAGCACGACCAGGAGCAGCGCCACCGGAACCGCGGCCAGTGCGCTCATCTTCGTGGCCACGGCCGCACCCAAGGCCAGTCCCGCGAAGGGAAGGTAAAAGCCCGGACGCCGCCGGGCCCGCCACAGCAGCCAGGCCGACGTCACCAGGAAACCGGCCACCGGCACGTCGAGGGTCGCCAGTGACCCGTGCGCGACGATGTCGGGGGAAAGCGCATACAGCGCCAGCGCCACCAGGCCGCCGGCCGGGCCGGCCAGATCGCGGGCGAAGGCGAAGACGACCAGCCCGAACAGCAGCGTCAGCACGATCACCGGCAACCGCGCCAGCAGCATCAGCCGGCCCGGGTCGTGGCCCTGCTCGTAGAGGACGTACCGGCCGAGCTCGGTCTGGTCGCCGGCGAAACCGGCGTCGACGTGCACGTCCGCGAAGGCCAGCCCGGTGGCGATGATCAGCTTGCCCAGCGGCGGGTGCTCGGGGTTGAACCGCAGGCTGTGGTGTTCCAGCGAGAAGATCGCCGTGCCGGCGTACACCGGCTCGTCGATCGTCGGGGTCTGCTTCACGGCCGTCGTGAGCATCGCGACCGCCATCCCGGCGAGCAGCCCGGCCACGGCGAACGCGAGCAGCCACCGCCGCCACCGGCCGGGAGGACGCCCGCCCGCGAGGGGCGGCACGTCCTCCCGGGTCGCTTCGGAGACCACCTCCTGAGGACGTCCGGCGGCGGCGATGGTTGAGCGCGGATCCCTACGCGTCGCCGGCGAGCAGGAAGGCGTCGATGATCGTCTGCTCCACCTTGCTGCCCGCCTGGCCGGTCGCGGTCGCCTTCAGGGACACCGTCTTGGCGCCGGCGGGGTGCACCAGCAGCGCTCCCTTGGCCGAGAAGGGCACCGCGCGCCAAGTCGCGCCCTCGTCGTAGGAAACGCTCAGGGCGGTCAGCTCGGCCGGGCCGCCCGCGTTGTCGTCCACGGTGATCGGGACGTACGTCGGGAGCCGTGCCGGGACGCGGTTGCGGGCGTCGACCGCCGGGGCGTACCGGACGGCCAGCAGCGGCAGGGACGCCGGCGTCGTGCCGGTCACCGTCCCCGACGTGAACGTCCAGTCCGCCACGACCTTCGACGACAGCGCGTTGTCCCGCGTCGCTTCGGTGTGGAGGACGTACACCCCGGAGTCCGGCGGCACCGCGAACGTGCCCTGCCCGGCGCTGTCCGAAGCGCCGATTTCCTTGCCGTCCCGGGACAACGTGGTGTGCGCGCCGGCGACGGGAGTGCCGTCGGAGATCCGGCCGGCGTGCTGGTCGGTGAACATCGGAACGTACACGCCGATCGCGTCCCCCTGCCGGAGCGCGCGGCTGCGCGGACCGGCGGGGAACGCGGGACCGAACACCGCGGCGTTCCAGCGTTCCAGCACCGGGTGGCCGAGGCGGTAGCTGCGCGGCGCGGCGTCCAGCAGCAGGTTGACCCCGTCTTCGGAGAACAGCGGGTACCACTGCTCGCCGGGGGAGTAGAACTCGTCCAGTCCGTACGGGAGGGGACGGGTGATCATGCCTTCCCGCGTCCCGGTCGAACCGGGCTTCGTGACCGCCGCCTCGGTCCGCACCCGGGCCAGGTCCTTGTCCCGCACGGTGAGCGACGGCTTCGCGGGAATCGAGCCGCGCAGGTGGGTCCGCAGGTTGTACAGGTAGCCGCTGGTGCCGAAGCCGCCCGCGCCGTCGGGCTCCGCCGCCTGCACCTCGACGGCGAGGTCGAAGCTGCTCGCCGACGTCGTCGACGGGCGGACGTGGAAGTCGCCGAAATCGGGGATGTACATCCACGAAGTGATGCGTCCCCATGCCGCGTCCCGCTCGAAACCGTAGGCGGCCCGGCCGATCTTCGCCGACGGGCGGTCGGGAAACCGCACGTCGGGGGCGACCGCGGTCCGCGCGTCGACGGTGAGCTCGGTGGGGCCGGTCACGACGAACTCCGGCTCGACCGCGAACACGTACCGCCGGTCGTCGGTCCAGGTGGTGGCCTGGAAGTAGAACCGCCCCTTGGGCACGCGAGCGGTGGCGGTGCTGCCGCCGAAGTCGCGGCGACGGTCGAGATCGGTGAAGCCGTAGGAGAAGTTCTGGGTCGGATTCCCCTTTTCGTCGAGGAAGTTCAGCTTGACGTCGTAGCTTTCCGCTTCGCGGGTCACCGCGATCGGGGTGCGCACGCCGCCGGCGAGCACCGCCCCCTGGTAGCCGCCGTCCGGCGCGGCCACGCGCGTGTCCGCCGTGACCGTCGCCTGCGCGGTCCCGCCCGCGGGGATCGTCAGCGAGCCGGGCGTGACGGTGACCATGCCGGCCGGGGCGGCCGCGCCGTCCGGGCCACGCACGTCGGTCGTGAGGTTCACGGTGACCGCGGTGGAGCCCGCGTTGCGGTAGGTCATCGTGGTGACCAGCGGCTTGTCGTCGTCGTGCGGCCACTGCGCGGTGCCGAGGCTGATGCTCGCCGGGCTCGCGACCACCGGCTGGGCCACGGCCTTCGCCACGTCGACCCGCCCGGCGCCCTGCTCGAACACCGACATCCCGGCGCCCGGTTCGGCGCTGCCCATCAACGCGGCCTTGAGCTCCGGCGCCTGCCAGTCCGGGTGCTGCTGGGCGAGGATCGCCGCCGCGCCCGCCACGTGCGGGGCCGCCATCGACGTGCCGGACAGCCGCACGTGGTACTCGTCGACCGAAGGCGCGCTCGTCCCCAGCACGCTGTCGTGCGCCTTCGCGGCCGCGATCCCGACACCGGGTGCGGTGAGGTCCGGCTTGATCGCCCCGTCGCCGTCGCGGGGGCCGCGGTTGGAGAACGCGGCGAGCTTGTCGTCGCGGTCCACGGCGCCGACGGTCAGTGCGCGGGTCGCCGCGCCGGGGCTGGTCACCAAGGCACCGTCGTTGCCCGCGGCGGCGACGAACAACGTGCCGGTCTGCTCGGTGATCCGGTCGACCGCCAGGGAAAGCGCGTCCGTGCCGTCACTGGGGAACCGGGTCCCCAGGCTCAGGTTCGCCACCTTGGCGCCGTTGTCCGCCGCCCACTCCATCCCGGCGATGATGCCCGACGCCAGGCCGTAGCCGTCGTCGTCGAGCACCTTCCCGTTGAGCAGCCGGACACCCGGGGCGACCCCCCGGTACGTCGCGTCGCGGCCGGTGACGATGGACGCCACGTGCGTTCCGTGTCCGTAGCGGTCGGTGGTGCCGGTGGCGCTGCCGGAGAAGTCCTTCGCGTCGGCGACCACGCCGGTCAGGTCGGGGTTCGCCGTGTCGATCCCGCTGTCGAGCACGGCGACGGTGACGCCGCTGCCGGTCAGCCCGGCCTGCCACGCCGCGGGCGCGCCGATCTGCGGCACACTCCGGTCCAGAGTGCCCCGGACCGGGCTGTCCAGCCAGATCCGCGGCGCGGCGGACTTCAGCGCCGGCGCCAGCAGGTTCGTCCCCTTGACCGCGCGCACGGCGGTCGCGCCGAGGCTCTTCAGCTCCCGCACCGCCTGCAGGCCGGCGGCGCGGGCCGCGGCCGCGCCGCTGCCGACGATCAGCGGGAGGTCACGGCGGGTCTGGTCGTCGTAGCCGAACCCGATCAGCCTGGTGACGTCGAACAGCTGCGGGTCCAGCTGCCCGGCCCGGACGGCGGGCACGGCGTCCTGCGGCGTGACGTGCACGTCCCCGGACACGTCGGTGTGCTGCTCGAACGCCGTCTTCGCGCGGCCCGCACCGGGCAGCACGGAGACCACGCGGGATCCGGCGAGCACCACCCGGTCACCGGTGACCAGCGTGACCGTCCGGGCGGAGCCGGGGTCCGGCGTCGCGGCCGCGGCGCCGGTTCCGGTGATGGTGCCGCTCGTCGCCAGCGCCACGGCAAGGACCGCGGCGACAGGGTGTCTCCAGTTCATGCAACCTCCCAGTCGGATTCCTACGCGGTACACAGTGCCAAGATCGACTCCGGGGTTGCAGGAAACTTTCAACGTTTCGGCCAGACCGGGGTGTGTTCGTCGAAAGTCCGTCGAAACTTTTTGCGTGGCGCTCCGGCGGCGTGCTCTGCTGCTGGTCAAGGGGAACTTCACCGAAGGAGACCACGAATGGCGGAAAGTTCGTCGGACCTGCGCCGCAGGCGCTGGTGGCGGTCGACGACCACTCGAGTGCTGGCGGGCGTGGCGACCGTGGCCGCGACCGCAACCGTGCTGGTGACGGCACCCGGTGCGGACGCCGCGGCCAGTACCCTGGGCGCCGCGGCCGCGCAGTCGGGCCGGTACTTCGGCACGGCGATCGCCGCCGGACGGCTGAGCAACTCGGCCTACACCACCATCGCGGCGCGCGAGTTCAACATGGTGACGCCCGAGAACGAAATGAAGCCGGACGCGACCGAACCCAACCAAAACCAGTTCAACTTCTCGGCGGGCGACCAGGTCTACAACTGGGCGGTCAGCCACGGCTCGCGGGTCCGTGGGCACACGCTCGCGTGGCACGGGCAGCAACCCGGCTGGATGCAGAACATGGGTGGCAGTGCGCTGCGCAGCGCGATGATCAACCACATCCAGAAGGTGATGGCCCACTACCAGGGCAAGCTCGCGTACTGGGACGTCGTCAACGAGGCCTTCAACGAAGACGGCAGCCGCCGTCAGTCGAACCTGCAGGGCACGGGCAACGACTGGATCGAGGTCGCGTTCAAGACCGCCCGCGCGGCGGACCCGTCGGTCAAGCTCTGCTACAACGACTACAACATCGACAACTGGAGCTACGGCAAGACCCAGGGCGTCTACCGCATGGTCCAGGACTTCAAGTCGCGCGGGGTGCCGATCGACTGCGTGGGCCTGCAGGCCCACTTCACCGGCGGCAGCTCGGTCCCGGGCAACTTCCAGCAGACGATCTCCAGCTTCGCGGCGCTCGGCGTCGACGTGGCGCTCACCGAGGTCGACGTCACGAACGCGAACACCTCGCAGTACTCGGCGCTGACCCAGGCGTGCATGAACGTCGCGCGCTGCGTCGGCATCACCGTGTGGGGTGTGCGGGACAGCGACTCCTGGCGGTCCAGCGAGAGCCCGCTGCTGTTCGACGGCAACGGCAACAAGAAGGCCGCCTACAACTCGGTGCTGAACGCCCTCAACTCCGCCGGCCCCGGCCCGACCACGACACCGACGACACCCACGACCACCCCGACGGACACCACGACCCCGACGACCACGCCCACGACACCGGGCGGGGGCAGTTGCACCGCAACGCTTTCGGCGGGGCAGTCGTGGGGTGATAGGTACAACCTCAACGTCTCGGTCAGCGGCTCCTCGTCGTGGACGGTCACGATGAACGTACCGAGTCCCGAGCGGATCAGCTCGACCTGGAACGTCAACGCCACCTGGCCCAGCAGCCAGGTGATGGTCGGGACACCGAACGGCAGTGGCAACAACTTCGGTGTCACCATCATGACCAACGGGAACCGCACCTGGCCCAGCGTCAGCTGCAGCGCTTCCTGAACCGGCGAGGGGTGACCCGGCCGCGGAGTCCGAGCTCCGCGGCCGGGTCATTCGCGGCGCAGGTGGTCGTGGGCCAGCAAGGCCAGGCGGCAGCACAGCCGGTGGCGGTCGTCTTCCAGGGACGCCCCGGTGAGCTGCTCGAGTTTGCGCAGCCGGTTGAGCACCGTGTTGCGGTGGCAGTAGAGCAGTTCGCCCGCGCGGGTGGGGGAGCGGTCCGCGCGGAACCAGGCCCGCAGGGTGTCCAGGAGCACCTGACGCTCCTCGTCTTCCAGGTCCGGGACGCGGCCCAGGGCCCGGGCCGCCAGCCGCTGGGCCAGCCGCGGGCTGGCGACGACCAGCGCCTCGGGCAGCCGATCGTCGAGCTGGCCGCGTACCGGTCGTGGGACATCGGGGCGGCCAAGCTCACCGACCCCCCCGACGTCGACGCGGTGGTGCACTGCGCGGCGTCGGCGACCGACACCGGCGTGGCCCGCGAGGTGTGGCGGACGAACCTGCTCGGCACCCACCACGTGCTGGCGACGTTCCCGGACTGCCGCTTCGTCCACGTCAGCAGCGCCAGCGTGTACGACCCGTACCGGCCGACGGTGCGGGCGAAGGAGCAAGAAGCTCCGGTGGAGAAGTACCTCAACGCCTACGCGGCCGCCAAGGCCGCGGCCGAACAGCTCGTGCTGGCCATCGCCCGCGACGCGGTCGTCCTGCGGCCCCACGCCGTCTACGGCGCCGGGGACACCACCCTCCTACCGAGGCTGCTGGAGAACCTGCGGGGTACCCGGTTGCTGGTTCCCGGCACCGGCCGGGTGCTGGTCAGCATGACCGAGGTGGACGGCCTGGCCCGCGCCTGCCTGCTCGCCGCGACGACCGAACCGGGGTGGCCGAGCGTGTTCAACATCGCCGACAGCGCCCCGGTGCCCATCGACTGGGCCCTGCGCGGCCTGCTGGCCTCGGCGGGCGTGCCGGTGCGGCCGGTCTACGTGCCGGCCCGCGTGCTGGCCCCGCTCGCCCGCGTGTTCCCGGGCGGCCGGCTGAACCGGTACGTCATCAGCCAGTTCGCGATGGAACGCACCCTGGACATCACCGCGGCGATCGACCGGCTCGGCTACCGGCCGGCACCCACGTCGTTCCCGGCGCGCTGAGGCGTGGCGGGTGCGGCGCTGGGG
>NZ_JBHVXZ010000168.1:0-17308 GCF_042881395.1 Amycolatopsis sp. NPDC058278
GCCCCCGGTCGCCCCGGGGGCGCGCGGACCCGCGGTCACCGGGCCGGGAACGCCTCGGCGAAGCGGCCGGCCCGAGCGCGCCGGGCACCGCTCCGCCGGCTCCGGCGCGGCGGTGCTGAAGATCGCGGCGCATCCCGAAACGAGGGGGCAGGCCGCTGGTCAGCGGCGTGCCGCCAGCGCGCTCGTGTAGACGCAGACGGCCGCCGCGGTGGCGAGGTTGAGGCTCTCCGCGCGGCCGTACATCGGGATCCGGACCGCGAGGTCGGCCCGGTCGAGGACGTCGTCGGGCAGGCCGTGGGCCTCGTTGCCGAACACCCACGCCGTCGGCACGGCGAGGTCCACCCGATCGAGCTCGGCGTCGGCGTAGCCGTGGGCGGCGAACGTCCGCAGGCCCGCGGCCGAGCAGGCGGCCAGCGCGGCCGGGACGTCGCGGACACGCGCGATCGGCAGGTGGAACAGGCTGCCGGCGGCCGCGCGGACGCACTTGCCGTTGTGCGGGTCGACCGTGTCGCCCGCCAGGACCACCGCGTCGGCACCCGCCGCGTCGGCGACGCGGATCACCGTGCCCGCGTTGCCGGGATCGGCGACGTCCACCAGCACCACCACGAGCCGGGCGCCCGGGGTCACGGCCTCTTCGAGGGGCCGGTCCAGCAGGGCGCAGACGGCCACGATGCCCTGCGGCGTCACGGTTTCCGACAGCCCCTCGGCGGCGCGGTCGGTGATCGGCGAGACTCCGACGCCGGCCGCGCGGGCCGCGTCCACCAGGTTCGCGTGCTGGGCGGACGCGCGCGCGGTGACGAACAGCTCGTGCACCGTGCCGTCCGCCAGCGCGGCCTCGACGGCGTTGGCGCCTTCGGCCAGGAACCGGCCGGTCCTGTCGCGTTCCGCGCGCCGGGTCAATTTGCGCGCAGCAACGACCCGGGGGGTCCGTTCGGTGAACGGATCCGCCCCGGGTCGTGGAAAGCTGCCGGTCAGGCCGACTTCGCTTCGCCGGTGTTGACGTTGGCCTTGGCGAGCTCGGCCAGCGCGGCGAAGGCGGCGGCGTCGTTGACGGCCAGGTCCGCGAGGATCTTGCGGTCGACCTCGACACCCGCGGCCTTGATGCCCTGGATGAACCGGTTGTAGGTCACGCCGTTGGCCCGGGCGGCCGCGTTGATGCGGGTGATCCACAGCTGGCGGAAGTCACCCTTGCGGGCACGGCGGTCCCGGTAGGCGTAGTTGAGCGAGTGAAGCGTCTGCTCCTTGGCCTTGCGGTACAGCCGCGAACGCTGGCCGCGGTAGCCGCTGGCCAGTTCGAGAGTTGCGCGACGCTTCTTCTGGGCGTTGACCGCCCGCTTGACGCGTGCCACGGGTCCATCCTGTCGATCTCAGGGGGCGAGGGGGACGCCCCGGGTGGTTACAGCAAGTTCTGCGGGATCAGATGCCGAGCAGGCGCTTCACGCGGCTGACCTCGGTCTTGGACACCTCGGTGGTGCCCTCGAGGCGGCGGGTCACGCGGCTGGACTTCTTCTCCATGCGGTGACGCCGGCCGGTCATCTGGCGGCGCAGCTTGCCCGTCCCCGTCTTGCGGATGCGCTTGGACGTCCCGCTGTGGGTCTTCATCTTCGGCATTTCTGTCCTCTTTCGTGCGGCGGCTCACCGGAGATTCCGGTGAGCCGCTGGCTCGTGCTGGTCGGCGCTTATGCCTCGGAAGTCGGCTCGGGGGCCGCCTCGGCCTTCGCCTTCGGCTTCACGTTCTTGTGCGGGGCCAGCACCATGATCATGTTGCGACCGTCCTGCTTCGCCGAAGACTCGACGAAACCCAGTTCGGTGACGTCCTCGGCGAGCTTCTGCAGCAGCCGGTAGCCGAGCTCCGGCCGGGACTGCTCGCGACCGCGGAACATGATCGTGACCTTGACCTTGTTGCCCGCCGCCAGGAAGCGCGACACGTGACCCTTCTTGGTCTCGTAGTCGTGCTGGTCGATCTTGGGGCGCAGCTTCTGTTCCTTGATGACGGTCAGCTGCTGGTTCCGACGCGACTCGCGGGCCTTCTGCGCGCTCTCGTACTTGAACTTGCCGAAGTCCATGAGCTTGCACACCGGCGGGCGGGCCTGCGGCGCGACCTCGACGAGGTCGAGGTCGTTCTCCTGCGCCAGGCGCAGCGCATCCTCGATCCGGACGATGCCGACCTGTTCGCCGGCGGGTCCGACGAGACGGACCTCCGGCACCCGGATTCGGTCGTTGATGCGTGTCTCGGAGCTGATGGGGCCTCCTTGGTCCGAGGAATGTTTCCTGTTCTCGTTCGACCTGGTGCCCACATAGCGAAGGCCCCGACACCGTTCGGTGCGCGGGGCCCACTCTGTTTCCGATCGTGCCCCGGAGGACACTTCTTCACTCGGACTTCACGTCCGGGTGAGACCGGACCCGGCCACCTGTACGGTGACGCGGGTGGGAGCGGGGCTCCACTTGCCGCCCCCGATCGCTCGGGGGCTGGTCGCTCGTGGAAGGGTACCAGACGTGTCGGAACAACCTTCCCAACAGCCCCCGTATTCCCCGGACGCGCGCCACCTGGAGGACATCCCCAGCGTGGAGGTGATCAGCCGCGCCGCCGTCATGCTGCTCTCAGCCGGCGCCGAACGGCTCGGCCTGGCCGACGCCGACCCCGCCACCTCCCCGCACCGCGACCTCGACGAAGCGCGCCGCCTGATCACCGCGCTGGCCGGGCTCGTGACGGCCTCCGCGGAGTACCTGGGCCTGCACGCCGGGCCGCTGCGCGACGGCCTGCAGTCGCTCCAGAAGGCGTTCCGGGAGGCGTCGGCCGTGCCCGACGAGCCCGGGCAGGGCCCCGGCGAAAAGTACACCGGCCCCGTCTACTGACCTTTCACTCGCTCGGCTACTTGCCGAGCGAGTCTCCCGACATCTAACATGTTAGATGTGAGTCTCTCGAAGGTCACTCGGCCGCTCCTGCGCGACGAGGCGTACGACCGCATCCGGACCGCGATCGTCGACGGCACGCTGCCCCCGGGCGCCCCGCTCCGGGACGCCGACCTCGCCGAGCAGCTCGGCCTGTCCAAGGCCCCGGTGCGCCAGGCCCTGCTGCGCCTGGCCGACGACGGCCTGGTCGACTCCAAGCCCCAGAGCTACACCCGGGTCTCCGAGGTGATGTCGCCCGACGTCATCGACGCCCGCCAGATCGTCCGGTTGCTGCACGAGTTCGCCGTCCGCCAGGCGGCACCCCGCTGCCGGCCGGCCGACATCGCCGCGATGCGCGCGGCCAACGACCGCTTCGCCGCGGCGATCGAAGCGCGCGACATCGCCGCCGCCGTGAAAGCGGACGACGAGCTGCACGACGTCCCGGTCCGCCTGGCGGGCAACGCCGCGGTGGCCGCGACTCTCGACCGCTACACGCCCCTGCTGCGCCGCCTGGAACACGCCCGGTTCAGCTCGACGCTGGCCTGGAACTCGGTCGAGCGCCACACGAAGCTCATCGACGCCCTCGAGAAGCGGGACACCGAAACCGCCGTCTCGGTGATCTCGACCATCTGGACCGACCTGCTGGAGGAACTGTGACCCTCGACGCCTTCCCGCGCTTCCCGCTGCTCTTCGGTCCGTCGCCGGTGCACCCGCTCGAGCGCCTCACCGCGCACCTCGGCGGCGCGCAGGTCTGGGCCAAGCGCGAGGACGTCAACTCCGGCCTCGCCTACGGGGGCAACAAGACCCGCAAGCTCGAATACCTCGTCGCCGACGCGCTGGCGCAGGGAGCCGACACGCTCGTCTCCATCGGCGGCGTCCAGTCCAACCACACCCGGCAGGTCGCCGCGGCCGCCGCGCGCGCCGGGCTGAAGGCCGTGCTCGTGCAGGAAAGCTGGGTCGACTGGCACGACCCGCTCTACGACAAGGTCGGCAACATCCAGCTCTCGCGCATCCTCGGCGCGGACGTCCGGCTCGTCCGGGCCGGCTTCGGCATCGGGTTCAAGCGGGCGTGGGAGGACGCGGTCGCCGAGATCGAACAGAACGGCGGGAAGCCGTACGCCATTCCGGCCGGCGCGTCGGACCACCGGCTCGGCGGCCTCGGCTTCGCGAACTGGGTCGTGGAGCTGGAACAGCAGGAGAAGGAACTCGGCGTCTTCTTCGACACCGTGATCGTCTGCTCGGTCACCGGCAGCACCCAGGGTGGCATGGTCGCCGGGGTGGCCGGCCACCAGAACCGGCGCATCCTCGGCATCGACGCCTCCGCGAAGCCCGGCGAGACCCGCGAGCAAATCACGCGCATCGCGCGCAACACCGCCGAGCTGATCGGCGCCGGCGAGATCGCGGAGGTCGAGCTGGACGACCGCTACCACGGCGGGGTCTACGGCATCCCCGACAAGTCCACTGTGGATGCGATCGAGACGTGCGCCCGGCTGGAGGGCATGATCACCGACCCGGTGTACGAGGGCAAGTCGATGGCCGCGCTGATCGACCTCGTCGGGAGCGGCGAGATCGAGCGCGGCTCGAACGTCCTGTACGCCCACCTCGGCGGGCAGCCCGCGCTCAACGGCTACACGAGCGTCCTGGGCTGAGCGCACCCGGGGCCGGGCACGAACCCGGCCCCGGCGAACCTCAGTCCAGCACGCAGAGCACGTCGATCTCGACGAGGAGCTCGCCCGGGAGGCCGACGTACACCGTCGTGCGGGCGGGCTGCGGCGCGTCGCCGATCAGCTCGTCGTACACCTCGTTGAACGGCGCGAAGTGCGCGGTGTCGGTCAGGTACACCCGGACCATGATCGCGTCGGCGAGGCTCGAGCCCGCCGCCGTCAGCACGGCTTCGATGTTCTTGAACGTCTGCCGGGTCTGGC
Source organism: Amycolatopsis sp. NPDC058278 (assembly GCF_042881395.1). Taxonomy (NCBI): domain Bacteria; kingdom Bacillati; phylum Actinomycetota; class Actinomycetes; order Pseudonocardiales; family Pseudonocardiaceae; genus Amycolatopsis; species Amycolatopsis sp. NPDC058278. The sequence goes on from NZ_JBHVXZ010000168.1 coordinate 4,818, forward strand.
CCGCGACGTCGTCACCGACGATCTCGTTCGTGGCCGGGTCGAAGGCGACCTGGCCGGCGACCTGCAGCAGGTTCCCCTTGCGGACGGCCTGCGAGAACTTCGCCGGCGGCTTCGGCGCGTTCTCGGTGGAAACTGCCGTCTTGCTCATCAGTGCCCCTTTCCGTTCTCCGTCCATCCACTGTGGACGGAAGCTTCCTTCGTGGCGGCCCGCAGCTCCGGCACCAGCGCCAGCAGGCCTTCGTAGTCGAGCAGCACCTTCGGCACCGACATCGACGCGGCGGCGAGGACTTCGCCGCCCGTGCCCCGCACCGGCGCCGCGATGCAGTGGATGAAGTCCTCGTGTTCGGCGTTGTCGACGGCGTACCCGAGCTGCGCCACGCGCTCCAGCTCGGCGAGGTAGGCCTCGGGGCCGGTGATCGTGTTCGGCGTCCGCACCGGGTACTCGATCGACCGCGCGATCTCCTCGCGGCGGGCCGCGGGCATGGCGGCGACCAGCACCTTCCCCACCGCGGTGCAGTGCAGCGGCGCGCGCTTGCCGATGCGCGAGTACATCCGCACCGAGTGCCGGCCTTCGAACTTGTCGATGTAGACGACTTCGCCGTCCTCGTAGCTGGCCAGGTGCACGGTGTGCCCGGTGCGCGCGTTGAGGGCGGCGAGCGCGGGGTGGGCGCTGCGCCGGACGTCGAAGGAGTCCAGGGCCTGGTTGGCCAGGTCGAACATGGCGCTGCCCAGCCGGTAGTGGCGGGCGCCTTCGCGGCGGACGAAGTGGTGCTGTTCGAGGGTGCGCAGCAGCCGCAGCACCGTCGACTTGTGCACGCCGATCTCGTCGGCGAGGTCGTCGAGGGTCCGCGCGTCCTGCGCGATCGAACCCAGCAGCGTCAGCGCGCGGTCCAGGCTTTGACTCATGCGAGCACCACGCCCTCTCCGGTCAGCCGGGCCGAACGCCACTCGTCCGGGTCCGCGTGGAGCAGGGTATCCACGACCTCGGGCGGCAGCGGCACGCCGACGTCGTCGTGGGTCAGCAGGGTGACGGCGGCCTGCAGGTGGCCCTGCCGCAGCCGTTCCAGTGGCGTGGCGCCCCGCAGGGTGGCCGCCAGGAACCCGGCGGCGAACGCGTCGCCGGCGCCGACCGGCTCGACGACGTCGACCTTCAGCGCGGGCGCGAACAACGGCTCCCCCTCGACCAGCGTCGCACCGCGCTCACCGTGCTTGACCACGAGCGTGCGCGGCCCCGGCAGCAGCGCGCGCAGTTCCGCCGGATCGCCGGTCCCCCACACCTGCTGGGCCTCGTCGTCGCCGGTCAGGACGATGTCCGCCCGCCCGGCCAGGTCGGCGAGCAGGCCGGGGTCACGGCCGGCCCACAACGCCGGCCGCAGGTTGACGTCGAAGGAGATCAGCCGGTCGCCGCGGGGCAGCTCCAGCAGGGCGCGCACCAGCGCGAGGCAGCTGTCCGACAGCGCGGGCGTGATGCCCGACAGGTGCAGCACGCGGACGCCGTCGAGGTCCAGCCGGTCCAGCAGCGACGGGCCCATCCCGGACGCGGCCGAGCCCGTCCGGTAGTAGCGCACGGGACTGCCGCCGACGCCGCTTTCCTTGACGTAGAGCCCGGTCGGGCGCAGCGGGTCGACGGAACACGCGCTGACGTCGACGCCGTGGGAGGCGACCTCCCGCAGCATCGCCCGGCCGAACGGGTCGTCCCCGACCGCGCTCACCCAGCCGCTGCGCACGCCCAGCGTCGGCAGGTTGCAGGCCACGTTCGATTCGGCGCCGCCGATGGTGCGCACCCAGTGCTTCACCTCGTCCGGCGGGCCGGGTTCGGCGGGCACGAACAGCGCCATCGACTCGCCCACGCACAACACCTCGGGCCCGCTCGTCACTTTCCGTCTCCCTGCCCTTGACCCCGTTGACCTGTGGCGACCCGGATGCTACACCTATGGCACTCAAAATGCGCAACAGTCGTTGCAACATACGCAACAGAGGTCGCCGCCGATGAATCGTTGCCTGATGGACCCCGCCGCGCTCGACGCCCTCCGCCAAGAGCGCGTCGACTGGCGCTTCCGTTCCGCCGCGCCCGCCCTGACCGGGCTCACCCTGCAAGAGGCCGCGGACCGCCGGCTGAACCTGTTCAGCGACGGGTTCTTCGGCCCCTTCGTCGTCCTCGACGACGAAGCACTCGAACACAACCTGCGCACGATGGCCGCCTGGTGCGCCGCCCGCGGCGTCGTGCTCGCCCCCCACGGCAAGACGACCATGGCACCGCAGCTGTTCGCACGCCAGATCGAGCACGGCGCGTGGGGCGTGACCTGCGCGAACGCCGGTCACCTCCGGATCTACCGCGCCTTCGGGGTGTCCCGGATCCTGCTGGCCAACCAGCTCCTCGACCCGGCCGGCCTGCGCTGGCTGGCCGCCGAGCTGGCGGCCGACCCGGGCTTCGAGTTCTTCTGCTGGGTCGACTCCGTCCGCGGCGTCGAGCTGATGACCGCGGCCCTGGAAGGCTCCGCGCGCCCGGTGGACGTCCTGGTCGAACTGGGCGCCGACGGCGGCCGCACCGGCGTCCGCGACACCGCGACCGCGCTGGCGGTCGCCGAGGCGATCCAGGCGAGCCCGGTGCTGCGGCTGCGGGGCACCGGCGGGTACGAAGGGGCGCTGTCCCACGGCACCGACGAAGCCGCCCTCGCCAAGATCAGCTCCTATGTGGACGGTCTGCGGGACCTGGCGATCTCGTTCGCGGGCCAGGGACTCCTCGACGGGCAGATCGTGGTCACCGCCGGCGGGAGTGCCTACTTCGACCAGGTGGCGAACGAGCTGACGAAGCCGTGGCCGGACAGCCTCGACGTGCTGCCGGTGCTGCGCAGCGGCGCCTACCTCACCCACGACGACGGGTTCTACCGCGAGATCTCCCCGCTCGGCGACCACCCGCGCATCGACGGCGTCGACTCGTTCCGGCCCGCGCTGCGGGCGTGGGCGCAGGTGACGTCGAAGCCGTCGGACGAGCTCGCGCTGCTCACCATCGGCAAGCGCGACGCGTCCTTCGACGAGGGCCTGCCCGAGCCGCAGCTGCGCCGCACCCCGGACGGGCCCGCCGAACCCCTCGACGGCCACGCGGTCACGAAGCTGAACGACCAGCACGCCTTCCTCGCGCTGCCGCCGGGGTCGCCGGTCGAGGTCGGCGACTGGATCGGGCTCGGGCTCTCCCACCCGTGCACGGTGTTCGACAAGTGGCCGCTGCTGCCGGTGACCGCGGCCGACGGCGAGACCGTCGTCGACTACGTCCGGACGTGGTTCTGATGGACCTCGTCCTGCGGGGCGCCCTGGTGGCCGACGGGACCGGCGACGCGATCACGCGGCACGACGTCGGGATCACCGGAGCCAGGATCGCCAGTGTCGCCGAGGCGGGGTCGCTGGCCGGGCGCCGGACCATCGACGCCGACGGCCTGGTGCTCGCGCCCGGCTTCATCGACATGCACTCGCACTCGGACCTGCAGCTGCTGGCCAACCCGGACCACCCGGCGAAGATCACCCAGGGGGTGACGACCGAGGTGCTCGGCCAGGACGGGCTGTCGTACGCGCCCGTCGACGACGTCGTGCTCGAAGCGCTGCGGCAGCAGCTCGCGGGCTGGAACGACGACCCGCCGGGGTTCGACTGGAACTGGCGCTCGGTCGGCGAGTACCTCGACCGGCTCGACCGGGGCATCGCCGTCAACGCCGCCTACCTGGTGCCGCAGGGCACGGTCCGGATGCTCGCCGTCGGCTGGGACGACCGGCCCGCCACGGACGCCGAGCTGGCCCGGATGAAGGAACTGGTCGCGACCGGCCTCCACGAAGGCGCGATGGGGATGTCGTCCGGCCTCACCTACACGCCGGGGATGTACGCGGAGACCGGCGAGCTGGTCGAGCTGTGCCGGGTCGTCGGCGAGCTGGGCGGGTTCTACAGCCCGCACCACCGCAGCTACGGCAAGGGCGCGCTGGAGGCGTTCGCCGAGATGATCGACGTCTCGCGGCGCTCCGGCTGTCCCCTGCACCTGGCCCACGCGACGATGAACTTCTCGGTCAACAAGGGCAAGGCGCCCGAGCTGCTGAAGCTGCTGGACGACGCGCTCGACGACGGCTGCGACATCTCCCTGGACACCTACCCGTACCTGCCCGGCGCGACCTACCTCTCGGCGCTGCTGCCGAGCTGGGCCACCGAAGGCGGGCTGGCCGCGACCCTCGCCCGGTTGTCCGATGTGGACGAACGCGAGCGGATCCGCGCCGAGATCGAGGAGTCTGGTTCGGACGGTGCGCACGGCGTGCCGATCGACTGGGAGGCCATCGAAATCAACGGTGTCCGCCACGACCGCAACGCGCACCTCGTCGGGCACAGCGTCGCCGCGTCGGCCCGCCGGGAAGGCACGGAGCCCGCGAAGCTGTACTTCGACACCCTGCTCGACGAACGGCTCGGGACGTCGTGCCTGATGCACGTCGGGCACGAGGAGAACGTCCAGGCCATCATGCGGCACTCCACGCACACCGGCGGCAGCGACGGCCTGCTCGTCGGCGCGCGGCCGCACCCGCGCGCGTGGGGCACTTTCCCGCGTTATCTCGCCCGGTACGTCCGCGAACTGGGCGTGCTGGACGTCGCCGAGTGCGTCGCCCACCTGACCGGGCGGGCCGCGCGGCGGCTGCGGCTGGCCGACCGCGGGCTCGTCCGCGCCGGGTACGCCGCGGACCTGGTGCTGTTCGACCCCGAAACGATCGCCGACACCGCCACCTTCGAAGACCCGCGGCAACCCGCCACGGGCCTCACCCACGTGTTCGTCAACGGCGTCGCCGCCCTCGACGACGGTCGTCCCACCGGCGCCCTCGCCGGTGGTTCCCTGCGCAATCCCGGGAGAACCCGATGATCCACTGGCTGCAACACACCACCGGCGGGCTGCTCACGCTCGCCGCCGTCTCGATCGCCGTCCTGCTGGTGCTGATCATCAAGCTGAAGCTGGAGCCCTTCATCGCGCTGATCGTCGTCGGCCTGCTGACGGCGCTGGCCGCGGGCCTGCCGGTCGGCACCATCGTCGGGTCGGCCCAGAAGGCGTCGGACTCCCTGCTGGAAAAGGGGTTCGGCAGCATCCTGGGGCACATCACGGCGATCATCGGCCTGGGCACGATCCTCGGGTCGATCCTGGAACGCTCGGGCGGCGCGAAGGTGCTGACCGGGGCACTGCTGCGGTCGTTCGGCGAGAAGCGCGCGCCGCTGGCCATGGGGGTCGCCGGGTTCGTCTTCGGCATCCCGGTGTTCTTCGACATCGGCATCTTCGTGCTGGCCCCACTGGTCTACGTCGCCGCGAAGCAGGGCGGCAAGTCCCTGGTGCTGTACGCGATGCCGCTGCTGGCCGGCCTGTCGATCACGCACGCCTTCCTGCCGCCGCACCCGGGCCCGGTGGCCGCGGCCGGGCTGCTGCACGTCGAGCTCGGCTGGATCATCCTGATGGGCCTGGCCTGCGGCATTCCCGCGTTCCTCGTCGGCGGCGTGCTCTACTCGACGTGGATCGGCAAGCGCATCGTGGTCGACGTGCCCGAGGACATGGTGTTCGCCGAGGAGGAGGGCGAGCGCGAGGAGAACCCGCCGTCGCTCGGGCTGGTCGCGGCCATCATCGCGGTGCCGCTGGTGCTCATCCTGGCCGGCACGTTCGGCAGCATCTGGCTGCCGAAGGGCTCCGCGCTCGCCGGTGTCGCCGCGTTCATCGGCACCCCGGCCGTCGCGCTGACCGTCGCCGTCCTGCTCGCGTCGTGGCTGCTGGGCCTGCGCCGCGGGTTCACCGGCAAGGACCTCAACGAGCTGGCCGCGAAGTCGCTGCGGCCGGTGGCGATGATCCTGCTGGTCGTCGGCGCGGGCGCGTTCTTCGGCGCGGTGCTCTCGGCGACCGGGATCGGCAAGGCCGTGGCCGACTCGCTGCACGACGCCGGGCTGCCGGTACTGCTCGCGGCCTACGTCATCAGCTGCGGCATGCGGATCGCACAGGGTTCGGCGACCGTCGCCATCGTCACCACGAGCGGGATCATCGCCCCGACCGTGGCCCAGCTCGGCTATTCGCAGATCCAGCTGGCGCTGCTCGTGATGGCGATTTCGGCCGGCTCGATCATCGCCTCGCACGTCAACGACGGCGGCTTCTGGATCGTCTCGCGGTACTTCAACCTCACCGTGCCGCAGACGCTCAAGTCCTGGACGGCGCTGGAAACCGTGCTTTCCCTTTCCGGTTTCGCGGCTTCGGCATTGCTCATGGCCGTGGTCTAGACCATACTGGAGCTGTCGCCGCCGAAACCCGTTGGGAGACAATGACGATGACCGGACTTTCCCGTCGTACGTTCCTCGGTGCCGCGGCCGGCGCGGGCGCCGCCACCGTTCTCGGTGCGCAGGTCGCCGGCGCGGCCACCACGGAGAAGGGCTGCTTCGCCGGCACAACCGTGTACATCGGCAGCTACACCACCGGGGCGACCGGGCACGGCCTCGACGTCGCCACCCGTTCGGGCGCGGCGCTGTCCCCGGTCCGCACCATCCCGGGGATCACCGACACGTCGTGGTTCGACCGCAGCGCCGACGGCAAGACGCTGTACGTCACCAACGAAGGCGACCCGTCCGGGTACGTCTCGGCGTTGAGCCTCGCCGACCCGGTGAAACCGAAGCTGCTGAACAAGGTCTCGTCGAAGGGCGGCGCGCCGACGCACCTGAGCGTGCATTCGAGCGGGAAGTACGTGCTGGCCGCGAACTACAGTTCGGGCAGCGTCGTCGTGTTGCCGATCCAGGCCGGTGGCAAGCTCGGCGCGGCCACGGACCTCGTCACCCACCACGGCGCCGAGCGGGACGCGCACGCCCACCAGGTCGTCAACGACCCGACCGGCCGCTGGGTCCTGGCGGTCGACCTGGGCGCCGACTCGGTGTACGTCTACGGCTTCGCCGCCGGGAAGCTTTCGCTGCACCAGCAGCTGAAGCTGCCGTCCGGCGCCGGGCCGCGGCACCTCGCGTTCGACCGCACCGGGAAGTTCGCCTACATCCTGGGCGAGCTGCGGGCGGAGGTGACGGTGGCGAGCTGGGACGCGGCGGCGGGGAAGCTGAAAGCGCTCTCCGTCGTCCCGGCCGTGCCCGCCGGGAGCACCGGTGACCAGTTCCCGGGCGAGATCGTCGTGTCGAACGACGGGAAGTTCGTCCACGCGACCGTCCGCGGCCCGAACACCCTGGCCACGTTCGCCGTCTCCGGCGGCGGCGCGACGCTGAAGCTGGTGTCGAGCGTGCCGACCGGCGGCAACTGGCCGCGGCACGTGGCCCTCGACCCGGCCGAAAGCTGGTTCTACGTCTCGAACCAGCGCTCCGGCACCGTCACCTGGCTGCCGCGTGACCCGGCCACCGGCCTGCCCGGCGCGGCCGCCGGACAACTGGCCGTCGGCAGCGTCAACTCCGTTTACTTCGCCTGACCCCGTGAGGTTCCCCATGAGACTGCGCCGCACCCTGCCCGTCGTCGCCGGGCTGGCCCTCCTGGCCGGCTGCGCGCCCACCCAGTCCGCCCCCGCGGGCGGCGGCGGGGACGACAAGACCGGCACCGTCCGCGTCTGGCTGTTCGACGAGGCCAGCCGCGCCCCGAAGGAGGCCGCGGTCAAGGAAGCCATCGCCGAGTTCAAGGCGGCCCACGCCGGCGTCGAGGTCGACGTCCAGTGGGTGCCGGTCGAAGGCCGCGCCGACAAGTTCTCCGGTGCCTTCAACGACCCGGCCAACGCCCCGGACGTCGCCGAGTTCGGCAACACCGACGTCTCGAACTACGCGGCCACCGGGGCGCTGGCCGACCTGACCGGCGACCTCGCGGCGTGGCCCGAGGGCAAGGACCTCATCCCGACCGTGCTGGACACCGCGAAGTCCGGCGGCCAGACCTACGGGCTGCCCTGGTACACCGGCATCCGCGCGTTGTACTACCGCACCGACGTCTTCACCGAGCTCGGCCTGAAGCCGCCGGCCACGCTGGCCGAGCTGACCGACACCGCCCGCCGGATCCGCGCCGCCAAACCGGACCTCTACGGCATCGCCGTCGGCGGCAAGTACACCTACGCGATGCTGCCCTTCCTCTGGGCCAACGGCGGGGAGCTGGCGCAGGACAACGGCGGCAAGTGGACGTCGACCGTCACCGGCGAGCAAGCCAAGGCCGGGGTCACCCAGTACGCGAACCTGCTCAAGGACGACATCTGCCCGCCGGCCCAGTGCGCCAACCTGACCGGCACGCAGAGCGTCACGGCGTTCGCCGGCGGCAAGGCCGGGATGACCATCGGCGGCGACTTCAACCGCAAGGCCGTCGAGCAGGGTGCGGTGAAGGGCAAGTACGCTGTCGTCCCGATCCCGGGCACGACAGTGGGGAGCACCGCGCCCGCCTTCGCCGGCGGCAACCTGCTGGGCGTGTTCAAGGCGAGCAAGCACCGCAGCCTGGCGCTGGAGTTCGTCGAGCTGCTCGGCGGCGCGAAGTACCAGGAGAAGATGTACACCGCGATGGGGAACCTGCCGACGCTGAGCGGCGTGCAGCAGAAGCTCGCGGCGAACGACCCGTTCCTCAAGCCGTTCGTCGACACCCTGAAGGCGGGCACGAAGTTCGTCCCGGCGACGCCGGCGTGGTCGAAGATCGACAGCCAGAACGTGCTACCGACGGCCGTGCAGCAGATCGCCACCGGCGGGAAGGACCCGTCGGCGGCCCTGGCGGACGCGGCCGCCGCGATGAACAAGGCCTTCGGCTAGTGGTGACGGTCCAGGAAGCCCCTTCCGTCACGGCCCCCGAGCGGCGGCCGGGGCGGAAGGGGGACGGCCGGGCCGCCGCGCTCTACCTCGCCCCGGCGGGCGTCCTGCTCGCCGCGCTGCTGGCCTACCCGATCTACCAGCTGGTCCTGATTTCGTTCTACGACTACGGTCAGCCGCAGGCCGCGGGCAACGCGCCGCTGGTGTTCCTCGGTTTCGCGAACTACGCCGACCTGCTGTCCCAGGCGCAGTTCTGGACCGTGCTCGGCAAGACCGTCGGGTTCGCCGCGGCCTGCGTCGCCGGTTCGCTCATCGTCGGCACCGGGCTCGCGGTGCTGGCGAGCCGGGTGCGCTCGCTGCCGCGGATGCTGCTGTTCCTCGCCGCGCTGGGCGCGTGGTCGACACCGGCGATCGCGGGCTCCTACGTCTGGCTGTTCCTCTTCGACACCGACTTCGGCCTGGTCAACGAGGTGTTGTCGGGCCTCGGGCTGCCGCTGCAGCACCACTCGTGGACCTTCGGCACGCTCGGCGCCTTCGGGCTGGTCGCGGCCGAGGTGATCTGGTGCTCGTTCCCGTTCGTGCTGGTCACGATGTACGCCGGCATCAAAGGCGTGCCGGACGAGGTGCTCGAAGCCGCGTCGCTCGACGGCGCGTCGGCGTGGCGCACGACGTGGACGATCGTGCTGCCGATGGTGCGGCCGCTGCTGATGATCGCGACCGTGCAGTCGATCATCTGGGACTTCAAGGTGTTCACCCAGATCTACGTGATGACCAACGGCGGCGGCGTGGCCGGGCGCAACCTGGTCCTCAACGTCTACGCCTACCAGCAGGCCTTCGCCGGGCAGGAGTACGGCCTCGGCTCGGCGATCGGAGTCGTCATGACGCTGTTGCTGCTGTCGGTCACCGGGTTGTACGTCCGGACGCAGCGCCGGAGCGCCGCATGGCTGTGAAACGTCCCGGCCGGCTGATCGCCGAAGTCGTCACCGTCGTGATCGCCGGCATCGTCGCCTTCCCGCTGTACTGGATGGTGCTGTCGGCGGTGAAGCCACCGGGTGAGATCCAGACGGCGAACCCGAAGCTCTGGACGTTCAGCCCGTCGTTCGACAGCTTTTCGCGCGTCCTCACGGTGTCGGGCTTCGGCCGGTTCTTCGTCAACAGCCTGGTGGTGGCCCTGGTCGTCGTCGCGCTGTCGCTGCTGCTGTCGTTCCTCTCCGCGGTGGCTTTGACGCGCTTTTCCTTCAAGGGCCGGACCGTGCTGCTGGTGATGACCCTGGTCGCCCAGATGGTGCCGGTGGAGGCGCTGACCATCCCGCTGTTCTTCCTGATGCGCCAGATCGGCGGGGTCGTGCCGGCCTTCGGGCTGAACGAACTGGGTTCGCTGGTGCTGGTGCACCTGGCGTTCAGCCTGCCGTTCGCGATCTGGATGCTGCGCGGGTTCGTCGCCGCGGTGCCGGTGGAGCTCGAAGAGGCGGCGAAGCTCGACGGCGCGTCGCGGATGCGGTTCACCTGGCAGATCCTGTTCCCGCTGGTGGCACCCGGGCTGGTGGCCGTGAGCGTACTCGCGTTCATCCACGCCTGGAACGACTTCCTGTTCGCCAAGACGTTCATCGTCTCCAAGACCGAGAACCAGACGCTGCCGCAGGCGATCCTGGTGTTCTTCAAGCCGGAGGACACCGACTGGGGCGCGGTGATGGCCTCCTCGACGCTGATGACGATCCCGGTGCTGGTCTTCTTCGTCCTCGTCCAACGACGGCTGGTGTCCGGCATGGCCGGCGCCGTGAAGGGCTGACATGGCTTTCGACACCCTGCTCCCCCGCCCGGTCTCGGTGACACCCGCGCCGGGTTCGTGCCCTTGGCCGGCCACCGTGGAGGTTCGGTCCGGTTCTCTGCCGCCGGAGGGGTACCGGCTCACGATCACCCCCTCCGGCGTGGTTTTGGAGGCGGCCGATTCCGCCGGCGAGTGCTACGGGCGGGAGACGTTGCGGCAGCTCGCGGGGCCGTCCGCGTTCCGGGTGGCCGGGTTCGCGCCCTCTTCGCTGCCGTGCGGGGTCGTCGAGGACCATCCCCGGTTCGGCTGGCGCGGGTGCCTGCTCGACGTGGCCCGGCACTTCCGGACCAAGGCCGAGGTGCTCCGGTTCGTCGACCTGCTGGCCGCGCACAAGCTGAACGTGCTGAACCTGCACCTCACCGACGACCAGGGCTGGCGCTTCGAGGTCCCGGCGTTCCCGCGGCTGACGTCGGTGGGCGGCTGGCGGCCGTCGTCGATGGCAGGCAGCGGAGGTGTCCAGGACGGCCGTCCGCACGGCGGGTTCTACACGGGCGACGACCTGCGCGAGATCGTCGCTCACGCCGCTTCGCGGGCCATCACCGTGGTGCCGGAGATCGACATCCCGGGCCACGCGCGGGCGGCGCTGGCGGCCTACCCTGCACTGGGAACTTCGTCGTCCTACGAAGTCTGGACCGCCTGGGGCATCAGCACTTCACTGCTGTCACCCGTGGAGTCCACTTTGGACTTCTTCCGGCAGGTGTTCGACCACCTGCTGGACATCTTCCCGTCCCCGGTGATCGCCCTGGGCGGCGACGAGACACCGGGCGCGACCGACGAGCACCGCGCGTTCGTCCGGCAGCTGGCCGGGCACCTGGTGGCCCGCGGCCGCACCCCGATGGGCTGGGACGAGGTCCTCGACACCGACGGCCTCCCGCCGATGGTGATCGCCGCCTGGCGCAACGAGGACGCGGGCTTGCGGGCGGCTTCGGCGGGGCACGACGTGGTGCTGTGCCCGGAGCAGCACGTGTACCTGGACCACCGGCAGTCGCCGCACCCCGGCGAGCCGATCCCGGTCGGGGAGGTGCACACGCTGGAGGACGTGTACGCGTACGAGCCGGCGCTGAGCGGCCCGCGGCTGCGGGGGGTGCAGGCGCAGGTGTGGAGCGAACACCTGGACAGCGTCCGGCGGGTGGACTACATGGCGTTCCCGCGGTTGTCGGCGTTTGCCGAGGTGGCTTGGAGCGCGGGGCCGCGGGAGTACGCGGAGTTCCTGCCGCGGCTGCGCGACCACCACCTGCCCCGCCTGGACGCGCTCGGCGTGGAGTACCGGCCGCTGGACGGACCGCACCCGTGGCAGCTGCGGCCGGGGGTGCCGGGCCGGCCGCGGTGATCACGGCAGCAGCGTCACCGTGACCGAGCGCACCGGGCCGACGTTGCCGGCCGCGTCGATGGACCGGTACTCGATCCGGTGCGTGCCGTACCCCGGCTTGCGCTCGGAGAACGGCGACACCGTCAGCCCGCCCTCGCCGAGATTCCCGTACGCCAGGCCGTCGATCTCCGTGCCGCGCGGGGTGAACAGGTACGGCGCCGCCGGGTCCGTCGGCCAGCCGTAGTACTTGTGCCAGCCGTCGCCGTCGACGCGGAACTCCGGCATTCCGTCCGGCGACTTCAGGCGCATCGTGAACGAACCGTGGTACACGCCGCCCTCGGGTAGCTCGGCCGTGGTCGCCGGACCCGTGGCGTCCACCGTCCAGGTCAGGGTCGTGCCGCCGGTCGTCGCGGTGAGCGTGTGCGCGCCGCGGGCCTCGTCGAGGACGAAGTCGGAGCCGGTTCCGGCCGGGCGGCCGTCGAGCGCCCACCGGACCTCGGGGATCGAGCCGGTCGGCTCGCCGGTTTCGACGTACACCCGGCGCGGCAGCGGCCTCCTCGGCCTGGCTCTCCTGCTTCATGGCCTTGGCCTCGCTCTTGAGGATGCGGGCCGAC
>NZ_JBHVXZ010000169.1:0-17200 GCF_042881395.1 Amycolatopsis sp. NPDC058278
CTCACAAGGTCCGATGTCATCACTCACAGTGCCCATCCCGCCGGACCTCGGCCCGGCGTGTCGGGCCGGAAACACCGATCTTGGAACAGTCCCCTCGGCGGGCACCTACCAGCTGGAATGCCCCAGCGGCCAACTCGCGCTCGGTTCACCCACCGGTGACGCGATCGCGATCGAGCTCGAACCCGGCATGTACGGCGTGATGGTGACCCATCGTGGGCGTACAGCCATGGCGGAACGTCATCGCGAGATTCTGCATCTCGCCGACTCTGCGACCGAGTTACGCGAAAGAGCCGACAACGCCGCCGAGCTCGAGGAGTACCGCATAGCCATCTGGCGCACAGGGGAGCTACTCGATGCCGAGTAGCTCGGCATTGGTCGGCAACCGCACCGCGTCGGCACAAGTCCTTCGGACGGCCCTAGTCATCGTGGATTCACCACCGTGCGGCTGAAGAAGTCGGTGACCGCGTGCTCGTATCGGGCGGGGGCGGAGTTCCACGACTCGACGTGTTCCGCGCCGGGGAACTCCTGGTACTCCACCGGCCAGTTCGTCCTCTTGGCTGCCTCGGCGAAATCACGGTCCATCTGCACCGGAGCCTGCGAGTCCCGCGCACCGGCGATGAGCAGTGTCGGCGGCTTCGTGGCCGGCGGGTGGTTGATCAGGTCCAGCTGATCCAGGTCGACGCCGGTGCGCCAGTGGACGACCTTGCCGGTCAGCCAGATCGCCGGTTCGGGCGCTCCGTACTGCTGCCCGTTGAACTCCACCACCATCGGCATGCTGATCAGCGGCGAGTCCAGCATCGTCGCGGTGACGACGTTCGCCAGAGACGAGCGGACGAGGAACTGGCCGACGATGAGGCCGCCCATCGAACTGCCGTACAGCACCACATGCTTCGCGCCTTTGCTCTGCGCGTAGCGGACCGCCGCCTCCACATCCCGGTATTCGGACTCGCCGTAGTGCAGGAAACCATCCGGGGAAGGCGGAGCAGCCTCGTCGTTCCGGTACGTGATCACGAGCACCGGAAGGCCGAGCCGGTGGAAGACCGGTGCCGCCAGCATGGAATTGCGGCGTCCGTTCTGGCCGTGTACCGCGATCACCCAGGTTGAGTCGTCCAGTCCGGATGCCGGTATGTACCAGGCCGGAGCCGGGCCGAGTTCGGTGGCCACCGAGACCTCCGAGTAGTCCAGTCCGAGCGAGGTCTTCGGGTCGGTGATCATCACGCTGGTCACGTCCACCGTCGTGCCGACCGACGGCACCGGGCCGCTGAGGATCGGGCGCTCCACGGAGTCCGGCGACTCGGCGACGATGTCGCCGACAGTCGCTTCGACGCCGTCCCACACCATCCGGTACGTCCCACGCCGGCGGGTGTGCTCGCCGGGAGAGCCGATGACCACGTTCTTCCCGGGGCCGGCTTCCTTTATTTCGCGCACGACATCGGAGTGGTCGGGGTGCGTGTAGTACTGGTGGTCCGGCTTGAACTGCGCTTCGCTCACCCACCAGGCCAGCCCGAAGACCCCGACGACCACGAGCACCAGCAGCCCGGACACCGTCACGATGAGGATCCGACGCAAGCTCCGCTTACGCTTTGACTGCTTCTGGTTCTCGGAGCCGCCCGCGTCGACGACCTCGATCGTTCTTGATTCCATTCACAAGCCCCCTGTCGATCACAAGCTGTACTGCCGGTATCCAGTGAGGTATCAGCCCGCGAGGCCTGATTCCGGGTGGATGGTCATGGCTTCCCCAAGTCGCCTGTCGGGATTTCTCCAGCCGACGCTAGGGACGACATCGAGGAGGCTCAATGGAGTGAGCCACCGGCACCCTGGTGGGGCTCACCCCACCGGCTCAGCGCCTACCGGTACTGCCTGCGGTGCCGCGGCCCTACCGGTCACGAACGCCGGCGCTGCGCTGTCTTAGCTCGCGACCGACCGACCGACTGAGCGAGTGGAATGGAGCGAGCCCTTGCCGCCGATGAGCGCCAGGATCCGGATCCGCGTCCGGATGAGCGCTGCGGCCGGTGTGCTTCCTCGCGCTGGTCGCCGCGGAACTCGCGGTGCCGCGCTGGGCGGAGCGGACCCGGGCCACCACCTGGCACCCGCACCACATCGCCGAGCGCTACGGGCTGTTCACGATCATCCTGCTCGGCGAGAGCGTCCTGGCCGCGATCACCGGCGTCCGAGGAGCTTTGGCGGCGGCCGAGGTCAGCGCTTCGTTCATCACCATCGCCGTCTCGGGCCTCGTGCTGCTTTTCGCGGTCTGGTGGCTGTACTTCCTGGAACCGGCCGGGGACGGGCTGCGTGATCGCCGCGAGGGGTCCTACCTGTGGGGTTACGGCCACTACGGCATTTTCGCCGCGCTCGCGGCACTCGGCGCGAGCCTGGAGGTCGCGGTCGAGGACACCGGGCACCACCTGCCGGCCCCGCCGCTCGTGATCAGCTACGCCGTGGCGGCCTCCGTGGGCGTGTTCCTTCTGCTGCTGTGGCTGGTCCACGTGCCCATCGTGGCGAGGACCGTCCTGCGTCCCGGCGCCGTTCTGGGCTGCGCCACCGTCGTGTTCCTGCTCCCGCTCGCCGCGCCGTGGACCGGCGTGGCCGTCGTGGTCGCGGGTATCGCAGCGGCCTGCGCCCTGTTGGTCGCTTTCACGATCTCCCTGGAACGAAAAGGGAATCCGTCATGAGCGAGCAGGAGGTCGGCGCCACCGTGCTCGCCGTCAGGGAGGTACCGGCGAGCACGGCGTCCGTGCTTCAGTTCCGCTGCTCGGGTGGCACGTACTCGAAGGTCGGACCGGCGGTCGTCTTCCCGTCGCCGGTCGGCGTGTTCATCAACGCCAGTGCCTGCTTGCGCAGCCCGAACATCGTGCCGACGGCGGCCATCATCCCGCCCGGGCTGCCGTTGAAGGCCTCTTCCAGCTGGTAGAGCAGGAGGCTGTAGGTCTGGTTGAACTCCTCCTGGGCGGCCCGGATCGGGCTGCCCTCCGGGTAGTCGGTGGTGCGCGGGTTGTGCCGCATCGGCAACACGCCGTCGAAGTCGACCGCGATCTCTTCGCCGGTCGGCCCGGACTGCGGGGTGTCGCCGGTCCGGTAGCGGCGGCCCACCTTCAACTCCTGGAAGCGGTAGTAGTGCGCGACCTCTTCCCGCTCGGGGTGGAAGACGTCGCGATCGCCGTCCCACACGTCCGTCCGCGCGGCGCCCTCGCCCTGCTCGATGACCTCCGCCAGCGCGGCCAGTGCCGACTTCAGGTCGTGGACCGGCAGCACCTCGCCACCCCCGCCCCGGAGGTGGAGCTCGCCGATCTGCCGGGCCGGATCGCCGCTGAACACCTGCTCCTCGCCCAGCTTTTCGCACAGCGTGCGCAGGCCGGCCTCGATGGCGGCGTAGAACTGCCCGATCGTCCGGTACTCGTCGGTTTGCGGCGGTGCGTCCGCCGACGCGGGCTGCTCGATGCGCAGGAACAGCTCGAGGGCTTCGGGGCCGAACGGGGCCAGGTGGACGTGCACGGACCGGTCGCCGTGCGGCAGTGGATGCGGGTACGGCGGCAGCAGTTCCGGCGTGTCCAGCTTGGGTGAGCCGCCGACGGCGTTGAGCAGGTTCGCGGCCAGCGCCAGGTGGATCATCTCCTCGGCGAGGACCGTGCCCACGACTTGGGCGGCTTCGGGATTGCGGACGGGGTCCAGTGAGTACAGCGCGCACAGGTACGGGGGAATCGTCGCGTGCTCGAGTTCGATCGCCCACTGCAGGTGGCGGCGGAGATCGTCGATCGTGTCCATGCGGTACCTCGGTTCGTCAGGTCGGTGTCTCCAGCCAGGACCGAACGTCACCGCGGTTTGTGACATCCGGGCTGTCACAAACCGCGGGCCTGCCCGGTCCTGATTGACGACGACGTTCCGGAGCGGCCGGGACGCGGGAGGAGAAGGCACACCATGAAGATCGTCGTGATCGGCGGCAGCGGGCTGATCGGCTCGAAACTCGTCCGGAAACTGGGAGAACACGGCCACGAAGCGGTTCCCGCGTCACCCGATTCGGGCGTGAACACGCTGACCGGTGAAGGGCTGGCCGAGGTCCTGGACGGTGCCCAGGTCGTGGTCGATGTGTCGAACTCGCCGTCGTTCGCCGACGACGCCGTGCTGGAGTTCTTCCGCACCTCCACCGGAAACCTCCTCGCCGCCGAGGAGAAGGCCGGAGTGGGGCACCACGTGGCGTTGTCGGTCGTCGGCACCGAGCGGCTCACCGAAAGCGGCTACTTCCGCGCGAAGATCGCGCAGGAAAAGCTCATCAAGGAGGCCGGGCTGCCGTACTCGATCGTCCACGCCACGCAGTTCTTCGAGTTCGTCGGAAGCATCGCCCAGGCGGCGACCGAGGGGAACACCGTGCGCCTGTCGGACGCCCGCATCCAGCCGATGGCCGCCGAAGACGTGGCCGGCGCGGTCGGCCGGGTCGCCGTCGGCACGCCGCTGAACGGCACCGTCGAGGTGGCCGGCCCCGAGCAGTTCGGTCTCGACGAGCTGATCCGCACCGGGCTGGCCTTCCGCGGTGACCCCCGCGAGGTCGTCACCGACCCGGAAGCACGCTACTTCGGCGCCCTGCTGGACAAGGACATGCTCCTGCCCGGTCCGGACGCGCAGCTGTCCGCCACCCGGTTCGCCGACTGGCTCCCGCTGAACCCGCCGCCGGCGAAGTGACCACGACCGAGCACCGGATCTCGACGTCCGTCCTCGTCATCGGGACCGGCGGGGGCGGCCTGCGCGCCACACTCGAGTCGGCGCTCGAGCGCGAAGAGCTTCCCCCGATCCCGGACGGGATCGCCTCGCTCATGCACGAGGTGTCTGCTGCCGGCAAGCTCGTCGAATGAGACCCGGAGGGTCCCGGCCGCGCTGCCGGGGCCCTCGGGACCGGCCTCGTAGAGTGGGTCCTCACGAGACGAGGGGACTTGAGGTGGCGGATTCCGGACCGAGTGCCGATCTCGAGGCGGCCACGGCTGTCTTCACCCAGGTGCGGCCGCGCCTGTTCGGGATCGCGTACCGCATGCTCAGCAGCGTCACCGAGGCCGAAGACCTGGTGCAGGAGGTCTGGCTGCGCTGGCAGACCTACGACCGGTCCACAGTGGCCAACCCGGATGCGTTCCTGGCCACGACGACCACCCGGCTGGCCATCAACGTCCTCCAGTCGGCGCGGAAGCGGCGTGAGACCTACATCGGGCCGTGGCTGCCCGAACCGGTCGACACCGGCGCGGACCCGTACCTGGGCGCCGAGCGCGGTGAGGCGCTCGAGTTCGCGGCCCTGCTGCTGATGGAGAAGCTCACCCCGAACGAACGCGCCGCCTACGTGCTGCGGGAAGCCTTCGACTACTCCTACGCGCAGATCGCCGACATCCTGTCCTCGACCGAACCCGCGGTGCGGCAGCTGGTCAGCCGGGCCCGCAAGCACATCGCGACCGAACGGCGCACCCCGGTGACCGCGGCCGAGCAGCGCGAGCTGCTGACCACGTTCCTCGCCGCCGCCCGCTCCGGTGACCTGACCGCGTTGGAACGGCTCTTCACGCCGGATGTGACCAGCCTGTCCGACGGCAACGGCCGGAAGGGCGTCGCGCGCACGCCGGTCGTGGGTGCGGCCCGGGTGGCGAAGTTCCTGCTGGCGATCTCCACGTGGTTCTGGGACGGCCTCGACGTGCAGTGGGCGATCACGAACGGGCAGACGTCCGCGGTGCTGCGCCGGGACGGCGCTGTGTACGGCCTGCTCACCGTCAGCGCCACCACCGAAGGCGTCGATCAGGTCCTGTGGCTGGTCAACCCCGAGAAGAACAAGGCGGTGTCCGTGGGGACCGAGCGTGCTCGACCGGCATGACCAGGTCGTCCGCCGGTTCGCCGACGCCTGCCGGCGGGGAGACGTCACCGCACTCGCAGCCGCCCTGGATGTCGAGGCCATCGCCACGTGCGACGGCGGAGGACGGGTACCCGGCCCGAACGAGCCGGTGCACGGTGCCGCGGATGTCGCCCGGCTGGTCATGACGTTGCTGTGCGGGCGAGCGGATGCCGAGCTGACCGTCGAGTCCGTCAACGGCCGCGCCGGACTGGCGCTTCGCCACGCCTCCCGCGCCGTCGCGGTCGTCGGTGCCGAAACGGCCGGGGCCAAGGTCACCGCGCTGTGGATCGTGCTCAACCCGGCCAAGCTGGGCGGCTGGCACCGCCGTTGACCGGGTCCGCACCGCGGCTGCCGTGCGGACCCGGCCCCCTCAGCGCGCCAGCCACTCCCGGTAGGTGGTCTTCGCGATGACGGCCCCGTCCTTGGCGATGAGAGCGTCGCCGGAGGCCGCCGCGAACAGGCCGGCCTGGTCGTCGGTGATGACGGAGCGCTGATCACCCTGGGCGGCGAGCGTGATCCTGCCCAGCTCGTCGAGCGTGAACACCTCCGGTCCGGCGATGTTCCGGGTACCCCGCAGCGGCGCGCCCATGCTGACTTCGGCCACCGCCTGGGCGACGTCGTCGGCGGCGATGGGCTGGACGCGTGTCGCGGGCAGGCGGACGGTGTTCTCGTCGGCGGTCCAGGACATCGTCGGAGCCATGAACTCGAAGAACTGGGTGGCGCGGACGATGGAGTACGGCACGGGCCCGGCCTTGAGGATGTCCTCCTGCAGCACCTTGGCGCGGTAGTAGACCAGGTCCGGCACCAGCTCGGCGCCCACGATCGAGAGGATGACCGCGTGGCCGACGCCGGCCGCGTGCGCCGCTTCCAGCAGGTTGTCCATGGTCGTCCGGAAGAACGCGGGTGAGGCCTCGTCGAACGTCGGCGAGTTCGTCAGGTTGACGACGACCTCGGCCCCGGCCAGCGCCTCGGGCAGGCCGTGCCCGTTGAGCAGGTCCAGCCCGGTGGACGGCGAGTGCGGGACGGCTTCGTGCCCGTTCTTGGTCAGGATCGTGACCACTCGGGAGCCGATGAGCCCGGTGCCGCCGATGACGGCGATCTTCATTTCTTCGACCAGCCTTTCGCCCGGAGTTCTTCTGCGTCCACGAGGTCGACCATCGGCTTGCCCGGTTCGCAGAGCATGGTGACGGTGAACCGGACCGGGACGTCGTCGCGGTTGTTGCCGTCCTGGTAGTGGATGACCTCGCCGCCCGGCTCCCAGAACGCCTCACCGGCGCGCACGACGCGCGGCGGTTCGCCTTCGAGCTCGAACACCATCTCGCCCTCCAGCACGTAGCCGAAGGCCGGTCCGGGGTGGCGGTGCGGCGGGGTGCCGGGGTCGCCCGGCGGGTACTCGATGACGATGGTCATCGCCTGCGCCCCCTCCGGGATGAAGGGCGGTTTCGCCTCCTGTAGCACGGTCAATGACATCGAAAAGACCTCCTCGACGAACGGTTGCACCCGCTAGGACCGGACAGCCGGGCGTTTTGTGACTCGCGGGCGGTGTCACACGGCGCGGGGCTGTCTTGTCTTCACCGGCGCCGGGATCGATGCCCGGCGGACAGGAGGTTTGCCGTGACGAGTGTGGTGACAGCCACCGCGGAAGCCGGGCATCCATCGCCCACCGGGCCGGGGCGGTACGGGCGCCGGGTGGCCGTTCTTCGGCCAGCTGATCGAGCAGGTGCTTGACCAGGGCGGCCGGTGGTTCGCGCCGCCGCCGGGGCAGGCCTGCATCCCGCTGGAGTTCTCCCACGCGGCCTTCCGCTACGGCCACAGCCAGATCCGCCACACCTACCGGCTCGTTCGCGGCGGCCCCGGACTACCGCTCTTCCCCGACCTCGCCGGGTTCCGGCCGGTGCCCGCCGGCCGGCGCCTCGATCTCGCGCTGATCTTCGACCTGCCCGGCCACCCGCCGACGCAACGGGCGAAACGCATCGACGGCCGCCTTCCCGCAAGTCTCATCGCACTGCCCGAGCAGCTCACGGGCATCGTCGAGGCCGCCGCCCACCGTTCGCTCGCGGTCCGGGACCTCCTCCGCGGCGGGATCACCGGTCTGCCCAGCGGCGAATCCGTCGCCCGCCACCTCGGCGTGCCGCCGTTGACCGCGGACGAAGGTTCTTGGCCGCGCGGCACTCCACTGTGGATCTACACCCTCGACGAAGCCCGGCACCGCGGCGGCGGCGACCGCCTCGGCCCGGTCGGCGGCCGCATCGTCGCGGAAGTCCTGATCGGACTGCTGCGCGCCGACCCGGCGAGCTACCTGAGCCGCGAACCGGACTGGCAACCGACCCTGCCCGCCGCGGGACCCGCCTTCGGTCTGGCCGATCTGCTCACGCTCGGCCGCTGAAATATCCGGCGCACTGTTGTTTTCATGACAGCCTTTCGGTATTGCGCAGGGCGAGCCAGGTGCACAGTCCGGCCAGGGCCAGTTCCGGGACCGCGCAGACGAGGGCCTGGGTGAATTCGGTGCCGGGCAGAGCGGTGAGGACGTCGAACCAGGCGTCCATCCCCACGAGTGCCGCGACCGCCGAGGCTGACAGGCGGGCGCGGACATCGCCCCGGTGGTACCACCGCGCGGTGGTCGCGCAGCCGAGCGCCACGGCCAGGTCGAGCCCGATCCACACGGCCGGCCAGTGCCGCACCTGGGTGGTCCCGGGCAGCGTCCGGCCCAGCACGAACATCCACGGCACCAGGCCTGCCGCCACCGCGCCCAGCACGCCGGGCACCCACCTGGGCCGGGCACCCGGCGACGTCGCCGTGCGTGGCGGGCAGGGCATCGTCTGAACGGTCATGAAATTCCTCCACTGAACGTCGTGCTGGTGCTGCCGACGCCGGTGCGGGGCAGCTCTGCGGCAAACTTTGCCGCCGGAACCGGCCGAGATCAGTAGCCCGTGGTTCCGACTTCGTGGTGGTGCCTGCTACCGCACCGATCCGGGCGGCTGCAGGATGGTGCTTCCGGCCGCGGTTCAGCGGAACCTAGGTTCACCATGAGACCGGGTACAGGCTTCATGGCACCGTCCTCCTGCGGTGCCCTAGCGTCGTGCCATGACGTTTCCAGCTGGACTGAGACGCACGGTCCTCCGGGCGCGGCGGGACACCGGCTTTCTTGCCGCCGGTGTGCCGCCGCACCTGGCGCTGGTGCCCGTGTGGGCCTGGGCGACGACGACCACCGCCAGGACGGGGAACTGGCTCCTCACGGTGTCCGTGTCGGCCGCCCTGGTCCTGCTCGGCGCCCCGGTGCTGACGGCCGTTCAGCGGGCTCGCCACCGGGTGCTCATCGGTGTGGACGTCCCCCGGCTCACCCCCGCCGCGCCGGAACAACGGACGTGGGCCTCGACCGCCCGGCGGCTCGCGGCGATGCGGCCTTGGCGCAAGATCGGCTACCACCTCCTGCTGGGCCCGCTGCTCGCGCTGCTGGAGCTGCTGGTGCTCGCGGTGGCAGCGGCGTGCCTGGCGGGCGTCACCGCCTACGCCTGGTCGTGGGCGCTGCCGACCGGAATCCGCCAGGACTGGTTCGGCTACCTGACCCAGCTGCCGGCTTACACAGCGGCTGGACTCCTCCTCCTGTGCGCCCTGCCCTGGACCGCGCGGGCAGTGGCCCGGGCCGAGGCGCGGCTGGCGTTGGGCCTGCTCGGGCCCAGCCGGGCGCAGCGGCTCCAGGAGCGGGTCGATCAGCTGGCCGTGAGCCGGACCGACTTGATCGAGGCCGTCGACGCGGAGCGCCGCCGGATCGAGCGCGACCTGCACGACGGCACCCAGCAGCGGTTGGTGTCCCTCGCGGTCAACCTGGGTCTGGCCATGGCCACCCGCCCGGATCTGCCGAGTGATGCCCGCGAGGTGATCACGAGAGCGCACCTGGAGGCGAAGGAGGCGATCGCCGAACTCGATGATCTGGTGCGGGGGCTGCACCCGGCCGTGCTCGAAGACCGAGGTCTGGACGCGGCGTTGTCGGGGCTGGCTGCCCGCACGCCCCTGCCGGTGCGGCTGCGGGTCGATCTGGAGGAGCGGGTGGCGTCCAACGTGGAGTCGGTCGCGTACTTCGTGATCTCTGAGGCGCTGACCAATGCAACGAAGCACGCCAACGCGATGCGTGCTGAGGTGATGGTCCGTCAGGTCGGCGAGGTGCTGCGAGTGCGCGTTACCGACGACGGGCTGGGCGGTGCCGACGCCGCCGGCACGGGGCTGACCGGGCTGGCCAAGCGGGTCGGCTCCCTCGACGGGGCCTTCCACGTCAGCAGCCCCGTCGGCGGGCCCACCACCATCACCGCGGAGCTGCCGTGCGCGCGGTGATCGCCGAGGATTCGGTGTTGTTGCGGGTCGGCCTGACCAAGGTGCTGGAGCTGGGCGGGTTCCAGGTCGCCGCGGAAGCCGGCGACGCGGAGGGGCTGTTGGCGGCCGTGGCGGAGCACCGGCCCGACCTCGCCTTGATCGACGTCCGGATGCCGCCCGGCTTCACCGACGAGGGGGTGCGGGCGGCGATGGAGATCCGTCGGCGCTGGCCGGGGACGCCGGTGGTGCTGCTTTCGCAGTACGTGGAGGAGCGGTACGCGGCTGACCTGCTGTCGGCGAACACCAGCGGTGTGGGCTACCTGCTCAAGCAGCGGGTCGCCGACGTCGCCGAATTCGTGACGGCGGTCCGGCGAGTGGCGGACGGCGGCACGGCCCTGGACCCGCAGGTCGTCGCCCAGTTGCTGCTGCGGCGCGACAGCGACCCGCTCGCGCGGCTGACCCCCCGCGAACGGGAGGTGCTCGGCCTGATGGCCGAGGGGCGCTCCAACGCCGGCATCGCGCAGGCGCTGGTGGTCAGCGAGAGCGCCGTGGCGAAGCACATCAACAGCATCTTCGCCAAGCTCGACCTGCCCGTGGTCGACGCGGACCACCGCCGCGTCCTGGCCGTGCTGCGGTTCCTCGGAGCGTCCCGGACCTGACCTTCCCGATCGGTCAGATCTGCGCTGTGGGCAGCCCGAGCGCCGCGCACGTGCTGCCGTTCCCCGGGAACACTCCAACCGCGCCTTCGGTCGCATTCGCGGCTTTTCCGGTGAGCACGCAGGCGACGAGCTGAGGGATGCGGTAGCTCGTGCCGGCGGCTTGGCGGGGCTGAAAGTCATACGCGTTGGACTGCCAGCTGCCGGAGCAGATCTGCATGATCTGGCCAGTGACGTCGACTCGGCCGTCGCGGCCACCGACTCCGATGGCGACGTGCTGATTCGGGGCGGTGCTGCCGATGTCGGCCGTCTGGTAGCAGTAGGCGATGTTCCGCTCAGCCGGAGGTACGAGAGTGCCCGGCGCGGCGGCCTCCAGCGCACTGGGAGCCCCGGCTCCGAGGACGACACCGCCGGCGATGGCTCCGACGCCGAGCACAGCGGCGGTCACGGCGATGAGGCCGCGGGTGCGGCGGCGTGCGTGTCCCCGGGCTTCGATCGCATCGAGATCCAGCTGCAGCGGCGGTTCGTCGGTGCCGAGTGCGCGGATCAAGAGGTCCTTGTCGTCGGTTGTCATCGGTCGCTCCCCTTGATGTACCCGGTCACGTCGGCCGGCTCGTGAAGTAGCCGGCGAAGAGTGGCGAGACCTCGCGCCGCTTGAGACTTGACCGTCCCTTCGGAGATCCTCAGCACCTTGGCCGCTTCGGCATTGGTCAGGTCGCTGAAGAAACGCAGGACCAGCACGGCTCGCTGTTTCGGTGGCACCTGCTGCAAGGCCGCCCGGACATCCAGCGCGGCCGCGGACTCCGCGGTCACGACCGGCGTCTCGGGCAGCGCATCCCGCAGCTCGGCGCGGCGGTAGGGCCGGCGGGCTTCGTCGATGGCCAAGCGGGAGATCACCCGCCGGGTGTATCCGTCGATGCCGGCCGGGTCGATGCGATGCCAGCGGGTATACAGCCGCAGCAGCGCCGTCTGGACGAGGTCTTCGGCCAACGACCAGTCCCCGCACATCAGGAACGCTTCCCGGCGCCACACCACAACGCGCTCCCGAACGACCTGACTGAACTCCCAGCGATCGGTCACGCCCACCCCTCTCTCGCCCATACATACGAGACCGGGCCGTCAGACCGTTGCATGATCGCCACGCCGAGTCCCACGCCGCAACGGCTGGTCGACTGGCTGACCGTGAGCGGCCTCGCCGTGATCGCTGCGGGCCTGCCATCCCGTCAGCTCGCACGCACCGGTCGGTGTGGGCCAGGTCACACGCTTTCGGTGTAAGAGGGCGCGCCGGTTTCGCGATAAACCCGCAGATTCACCAGAAAGCGCTTCAGCAACGAGGAGCGTTTGCTCCATCTGGGCTACGGCGGATTCATCTGGTCGGCAGCCGTGTCGGCGCAGAACGCGGATCGACTGCGGGGATCGACGCCGCGTAAATACCGGGTGGTTTGCCTCGGTGGGTCAGTGTGCTTGGCGGAACATTTGACGTGACAAAAGTAATCGGTGGGGGAAGATGACCGGGTCGGCTGCACTATCCGAGCGCGCGGTAACGGGACCGGGGGAGCAGGTGCGGGGACTGCACGACCGGGCTCGGCGGCTGTACCTGATCGGCCTCGTCGCGGCCATCGGGCTGCTCGCGTTCGCCGTGCGGTGGTCGCTGATCCGGTACGACACTTCAGATTACCGCGAATTCCTCCGTCCGTGGTACGAATTCATCATTCAACACGGCGGTTTCCGCGCTTTACGCGAGGATTTCTCCGACTACAACGCCCCCTACCGCTATCTCCTGGTGGTGCTGACCTATCTACCGTTGCCACCTCATGGCGCGGTCAAGGCACTGTCGGTCTTGTTCGATGTGGTGGCCGCGTATTTCACCTACCGGATCGTCGCCCTGAAGTACCGTTCGCGCTGGACGCCCGCGCTCGCCGCGTTGCTGGTTTTCATGCTGCCGACCGTGGTGCTCAACGGTGCCATGTGGGCGCAATGCGATTCGATCTACGCCTCGTTCACGCTCGGCGGTGTCTACCACCTCCTCCGGAGGCAGCCGTGGTGGGCGTGCGTGTTCATCGGGCTCGCGGTGTCCTTCAAGCTGCAGGCGATCTTCATCCTGCCGCTGCTGCTGGCGATGGTCCTGCTCGGCCGGGTGCCCTGGCGCGCCCTGCTGGCGATCCCCGTGGTCTACCTGGTCCTCGACCTCCCGGCGATCGTGCTCGGGGCCGACCCGATCCGGTTGCTGACCATCTACCCGCGTCAGTCCGGCATCTACCCGGAGATGACGCTCAACGCGCCGTCGGTCTGGCAGTTCTTCCGCGGCGTTCGCGACACCGGTGTCATGCACACCGCCGGGGTGCTGGTCACCGTCCTGCTCGTCCTGACGATCTGCCTGCTGCTCCTGCTCGCCCGGACCGAACCGACGGAGCCGCGGATCCTGCTGATCGCCACCGTCTTCGTCATCTTGGTGCCCTACGTGCTGCCTTCGATGCACGAGCGGTACTTCTACCTCGCCGACCTGCTCACGGTCGTCCTGGCCTTCTACTTCCCCCGGCGCCTGTGGTACGTGCCCATCGGCGTGCAGTTCGCTTCCCTCCTCGGCTACATCCCGGGGATCTTCGAATCCCCAGGCGGCGAACGCGCCGTGGGCCCGGTCGACTTCCGCATTCTCGCGGCGATCGAGCTCGCCATGCTCATCGCCGTCAGCTACTACGCCATCCGGGAGTTCCGCCACCCGGGCCAGGTCCGCGACGACGACGGTGGTTTCGCCCGGAGCCCGGAGGTTGCCGGAGCCGGGGGAAGCACCTGATTTTTCGGGCAAGTTCACGCATGGTCTTCGAGCTGTTCGCCGCGGGTCCTGCGGCAGGTGCCTCAAGTCCGTTGATGTGTGCCTATTCGATCGGTGTGGCGTCGGCGGGTTCGAGTACGACTACTGGAATCTTCCGCTCGGTGTAGGTCGCATAGGCCGCGTAAGGCTGGTAGATCGCCACGGCTCGGTCCCACAGGCGGGCCCGCTCCGCGTCTTCGGCGACGCGCGGACGGACTCGCCGACGCTCGCCGCCGGGTAGCTCCACCTCGGTGGTCGTCATCGCCATCAGGTTGTGGAACCACGCCGGATGTGCGTCCACGCCGCCTTTCGATGCGATGACGACCAGGCGCGGCGAGTCGTCGAGGTAGATCAGGGGGCTGATCCGGGCCTCGCCGGACCTGCGGCCGACGTGGTGGAGCAGCAGCACGGGCGCGCCGCCGAAGAACGAGCCGCCCACCTTGCCGCCGGTTTTGCGGAACAGGAACGTGTTGAGCCGCGTCAGCTGTCGCTGCAGCTTCCAGTAACGAGACGTCGGTGCGGGAGGTTTGGGCATGACCGAGAGAGTGTCACATTGTGACAAGTGTCGTCAACTGACAAAAGTCTGGCGATGACGTGACTGCCGTATGCTGGCCGGCATGGAGAAGAGCGGCCTGCGGGAACGGAAGAAGCAGCGGACGCGGGAGGCGCTGATCGACGCGGCCCAGGCGCTGTTCTGCACCCACGGTTTCGAGGCCACGACCATCGACCAGATCGCCGAATCGGTCGAACTCTCGTCGCGAACGTTCTTCCGGTACTTCACCTCGAAGGAGGACGTCGCACTCGCACTCGCGGACGAACAGATCACGGCGGTGCTCGAGGCGTTCGCCGCGCAACCGGCTGACGTGCCGGTGCTGACGGCGATGCGGACGGCCGCGGTCGAAGTCATCCGGACGTACGAGACCGACACCCGCTTCCACGGCCTGCAGAACTTGATCTCCGTCAACCCGGCGCTGACGGCCGCGCGTATCCAGCGGGCGACCGCCCGCTCCGACGAGGCGGCCCGCCTGATCGGCGCCCGAATGGGCGTCGACCCGGGCGCGGACCCCCGGCCGCACCTGGTGGCCTCGGTGGCGATGTGCGCAGTACAGACGGCAGTCGTCGCCTGGCGGGCGGCCGGCCGGCAAGCACCGGAATCCGAGCTGGCCAGGCAGGCGTTCGACCTGCTGTCCACCGGCCTGGACTACCCCGCGGGACCGACGGTCACCGATCGCTGATCAGCGGCGGCTTGTCGAACGTCGTCTGCACCCGCATGCTCGCCGACCAGAAACGACGTGCGGCGGCAGGGCCCGGGAGGGCACTCGGGGGACGAGTCTGCGATCCAGCTGATCAACTCGTGGGCGGAAGCCAGTCGTCTGTCTCGCGGTGGCGGCCAAGCCCGACGGCATCGAACTCGTCGAAGTGCTCGCCCTTGACCACGCCAAGCCGCCGAAGCGCCCGGGAGATGGGGCTGCCCTCGGCAGGTATCGGTTCTCCTACGGCCAGGCGCAGGGGACCGAGCACTACCTGACCGCCGGCCCATACCTGCGCGGACTGGGTTCCGCTCCCGCCGAAGTAGTCAGCCTCGACGTAGGCGACGGGACCGTCCGCCGAACCGGCGGCCAAGGCGTGCCCGAACCCGGCGGGGGCTTTCCGGAACCCGTCGAGCTCGGGCGCTCCGGCGATGGTGACCGTGTCGAACAACGCGTCGGTCATCGGGAGTAAGCAAAGGTGCTCGGCGAGCGGAACTGTGCACGCTTCTTCCACCGTGCCCGCCAACTTCCGGAGCACAGGCTCGGTGGCGATGGCCCCCTGCAGTTGATAACCCACGGCCTTATTCTCCCGCCCTCCCGCCCTCCGGCATGAGGTCCGCTCCATCACCCCGGATCAGGGCGGAGGAGTGCTGCGGCGAGCGGTGTCTGGCGGTAGAGCACTTCACGGCCGCGTCGGGTGGCGGTGACCAGGCCGGCCTCGCGAAGCACCGTGAGGTGCTCGGAGACCGTTGCCGGAGCGAGGCCGACTCGGTGGGCCAGGCTGCCGGTCGTGCTCGGGAAGAGGGTCTCGGCCAGCACGGATGCGCGTCCGGGGCCGAGGAGGCGCGCGATGGCTGGTGATCGTGTGGCCGGTTCCCACAGCTGTGCCGTGCCGAGCATTCGGGTAAACCAGCGCGGGAGGAGTGACGGCGGTGTCGTCGGTGGGCCCGATCCCGAGGTTCGGCCACCCGAAAGCCGTGGGCACGAGCACGAGGCCGCGGCTGCGAAGATCCACCGTGCCGTGCCGGAAGCCCGTGAGGTGCAGCTCTTCGTTCTTCCAGGTCGCTCGCCGGTGCAGGTCGGCGAACAGGCCCTCCAGGCCGCCGTCGGCCAGCTGCCGTGCCCGGGTTGCGATGTCGGCGTCGAGCAGGCCGCGTATCCGGTCCCACAGTGGCTCGACCAGTGCCTGCCAGGCCAGTCGCTGCTGGGTGGCCAAGGTGTCCCTGGCGACGACGGGGTCGCCGGTGAGGACTCGGCGGAGATCCTCGCCCGGGGCGCGGCGAACGTGCTCGGCGAGTTCGGCGGCGACGACGGCGGGATCGGTGGCCCGGACCTGGGTGAGGTCGTCCTCGATGGTGGTGTGCGGGCTGGTCGGGCTCGGCCACAGGAAATCCAG
This sequence comes from Amycolatopsis sp. NPDC058278, assembly GCF_042881395.1. Classification (NCBI taxonomy): domain Bacteria; kingdom Bacillati; phylum Actinomycetota; class Actinomycetes; order Pseudonocardiales; family Pseudonocardiaceae; genus Amycolatopsis; species Amycolatopsis sp. NPDC058278. Next base: position 16,277 of record NZ_JBHVXZ010000169.1, read on the forward strand.
CCCGTATCCGTTGTTCGGGGCGGCGGCGTCCAGCAGTCCCAGATCAAGCCGGGCGACGACGGGCTGGACATCGCGCAGCCACGACAAGTACCAGCCGTGGCGACCCGGTTCCTTGAGCACCAGAAGTGCCGACATCGTTTCCTGCAGCGGCGAGATCGCGAACCGGCATCGCGCCGCGTCCCCGGGTCCGAACCTCAGCACCAGCGTCATTTCGCCAAAACGCTACCCGACGATTCGGTCGACACCGAATCCCGGCGGCCGCCCGCCCGGTTCCCGCACCCTCACGGGCATGGCCGAACCATCGCCGGTGCCCAGGACTCGCCTCCTTTCCGGTAACCCCGCGTTCCGGGCGTTGTGCGCGTCGCGGGCGGTGTCGTTCGTCGGTGACGGGATCACCACGACCGCTCTCGTCCTGCTCGTCGCCCCGCGAGACGGCCCCGCGGGGGTGGGTTTGCTGCTGTCGGCGAGCGCGCTGCCCCGGCTCGGTGGACCGCTGGCCGGAGTCCTCGTCGACCGGGTCGGGACACGCCGGTTGATGATCCGGTGCGAACTGGCCTCGGCGCTGGTGATCGGGCTGACCGCGATCACGCTGCCGCCGTTGCCGGTGCTGACCGCGCTCGTGGCGGTCGCCGGGATCCTGGCGACCATCCGGAACCCGGCCGGTCGCAGTCTGGTCCCGGTCCTGGTCGACGCGGCCGACCGCGCGCCGGCCAACGCCCTCTTCGGGCTGGGCCGAACCCTGACGCTCACCGTCGGGCCGGGCTTGGGAGGCCTGCTGGACGCAGCTCCCGGAGGCGCCCACACCGCGCTGGCCGTGGACGCGGCCACTTTTCTCGCGTCGGCCTTGCTGCTGAGGGGACTCCCGGCGAGCGCGCCGGCCCGGGATCCTGATGCGGTCACGGGAGTGTGGGCCGAAGCGGGCGA